>JAAYJP010000138.1 GCA_012522875.1 Clostridiales bacterium
AAAAAAGTCCGTGTGCTGGTATTCGCCAAAGGCGAAAAGGCTGAAGAAGCCAGGGCTGCCGGCGCTGACTATGTAGGCGAAAATGATTTGGTAGACAAGATTAAGAACGAAAACTGGTTTGAGTTTGATGTCTGCGTGGCCACCCCTGACATGATGGGTGTCGTGGGCAAGATCGGCCGCGTCCTGGGCCCAAAAGGTTTGATGCCCAACCCCAAATCAGGTACCGTTACCATGGATGTGACCAAGGCCATCACCGATATTAAGGGCGGTAAAGTGGAGTACCGGATCGACAAGACTGCTATCGCCCATTGTCCGATCGGAAAGGTCTCCTTTGATGAGGACAAGCTGGTGGAGAACCTCAACGCGCTTATGTCCGCTGTGATCAAATCCAAACCGACAGCAGCAAAAGGCACTTATCTGCGCTCTTTATACCTGAGCACCACCATGGGGCCCTCGGTTCGCCTGAATCCTTTGAAGTTCTGATATTTGCCCAATAGCACAAAGCCCCATGCCCAGTTGTGAGGAATGGGGCTTTTTAGATGGAACCGGGGGTGGCGCTTTATTGACGCCACCCCCGATTTTAAACTGTGTTATTAGCGAATCAGGCTTCTTCAGTGGGTTCTTCTCTGTGCTCTTCGGCTGATTCCTCAGCCGCATCATTGACAGGTTCAGAAGCCGTATCCTGTGGGGCTTCCTCAACTTCCTTAGCAGCCTCGGCGGAAACGTCTTCTTCAGGCGTATCCTGTTCTTCCTTGGCTATCAACTCTTCCCTGGCTTTGCGCATGGCAAGCTCCAGAGTGGTTTCCTGACGCTCGGATGGGGCAGCAGCGGAGGCTTCTTCAGCAGCTTCTGTTGCAGGCTTCTCATAGGTGCGGCTGTAATCCGCTTCAGATTCACCCGGAATGTCTGCGTTGTAGTCCATCACAGTGTCTTCCATCGCCTCACGGATGGACAGGCTGATGCGCTTTGCCACCGGGTCAACCGCCAACACCTTAACACGGACATCCTGGCCCGGGGCCAGGACATCTTCCACCTTCTCAATGCGGGTGGCCGCTACCTGGGA
This sequence comes from Clostridiales bacterium, assembly GCA_012522875.1. Classification (GTDB taxonomy): domain Bacteria; phylum Bacillota; class Clostridia; order Christensenellales; family Aristaeellaceae; genus UBA6115. The sequence continues at coordinate 1,064 of JAAYJP010000138.1, forward strand.
GATGTGCACCAGGCCGTCAACACCGGGCTCAAGCTCCACAAAGGCGCCAAAGTCACGGACACGAACCACCTTGCGCTCAAGAATGGAGCCAACGGGATACTTGTCTTCCACATTATCCCAGGGACGGGGTTGCAGCTGCTTATATCCCAGGGCAATACGGTCGCGTTCACGGTCCAGGGAAAGGATTTTTACCTCAACCTCCTGGTTGGTCTTGAGCACCGCACTTGGCACGATGTTGCGGCTCCAACTGAGGTCAGAAACATGAATGAGACCATCCACACCGCCCAGGTCAACGAAGGCACCGAAGTTGGTGAAGCGGCGCACAACGCCTTTGACCACTTCGCCCTCCTGCAGGTTGGACCATACGGCCTCCCTGATGGCGGCGTTCTCAATGGCCAGGGCTTCCTTGCGGCTGGCCACTACGCGTTTTTTGCTGTCGTCGAGCTCTATGATCTTAAGCTTCATATCCTGACCGATAAATTGTGAAATCTTGTCCACATAGCGCTGGGCCAGGTGTGAAGCGGGAATGAAAGCGCGTACACCCTGGATGTCAGCCAAAAGGCCGCCTTTGACGGCTTCCTTGCCCACGCCGTGCACCAGTTCACCCGACTCATAATTGCCCTTGATCTCTTCCCAGACCTTTCGATTGACGATGTTGCGCTGGGAGAGGATGACATTGCCTTCGCCGTCGTTGACCTTGACAATCTCAACTTCGATTTCGTCACCCAGTTGAATGTCCTTGTCCACCAGCTCAGAACGGTTGAGCAGGCCATCGGACTTATAGCCGATGTTGACACTGACCTCATCCTCAGTCAGTTGGACTACTTTGCCCAGGATGACCTGACGGGGACGGATGCGGGAAAAGCTGTCTGCTGCCATCTCCATCATGCTCTGTTCTTTGGTCATGGGTGGGGGAGCAGGCTCTTCTTCGATCTTAGTCTCCGGATCTTCAGGCTGTGCTGCCGGCTCGGTAAACGCTGCTGCCTGATCCTCCGTGTTTTCCACGCGCGTCTCTTCAGCTTTGGGCGCGTCGGCCTGTGCAGTTTCCTCAGCCGGGATAGCTTCGGGCTCCTGGGGGATGGGGCCTGCCTGGGTATCAGGCTCCTGGATCGGGGTTTCCGAATCTTTTATTTCGTTGAGTTCCATGTCGTACATTTTGTCAACAACCTCCTTAAGTGACCACGCCGGAGTCGATGCGCCGGCGGTGATGCCGATGAGTTCCCTTGCGGGATTTAATGGGTACAGGGAAAGTTCCGATGCGTTTTCCACCAGGAACGTATCCGGGCACCCTTTCTGGCAGGTCTCTGCCAGTTTGTGGGTGTTTGCGCTTCTGCGGCCACCCACAACAATCATTTTGTCCGCGCGCCTTGACAACTCCTCCGCCTCAGTCTGCCTGAGCGCAGTGGCCTGGCAGATGGTCTTCTTCAAACGGAGGTCAGGAAAACGGGACAGGAGATGCCGCGTGAGCGTGTCCCATCGGGACGGGGGAAAGGTGGTCTGGCTGACCACCAGCGCTTCAGCGCAACTATCCGGGAGTTGGTCAGACTGGGCTTCGCTGTCAATGACAAAACTTTCAGCCTGGCACCAGCCGATGATACCGACAACCTCTGGATGGGCCTCATCGCCCAGGATAATAACCGGGCGGCCGTCAAGGCTTGACTGGTGAACCAACTGCTGTACATGATGCACGAAAACGCAAGTACAGTCAACTGTTTTCTTAGCCTTTTCGTGGGCTCTTGCAAGTAAGCCGGGGCCAACGCCATGGGAGCGGATAACCAGCAATCCGCCGGAGGCTTCCTCAGGGGTGTCCACCGCAGTTAGCCCACGCTCCCTGAGGGAGTCAACGACCGCTGGATTATGAATCACTTCCCCCAAAGAAAAACAAGGAATTCCCAATGCTTTAGCCTCTTCAGCGGCACGCTGTGCGCACGCAACCGCATTGCTGACTCCCCTGCAGAATCCCGCATGTGACGCTACTTGAATTGGCATAACGACAGTATCCCCACAAAGCAAAGGCCTCTCATACAGATCTCCGGGAACGAATGTTTTTTTGATGTTCTAAATTTTCATGGAGCTGCTGATAGACATGTTTGATATGCATTTGTACCGCTTCATAGGACAGTTCATCGCTCTCTTGGCGCAGCATTTCGAAGGGGATGGGCTCGCCCACCAGGATTTTAACACGCCTGAATGGACGTGGAATGCCGTGAAAATAAACCGGAAGAAGCGGCGTCTTGCTGCGCAGCGCCAAGACAGTAAAGCCAGACTCGATGTGCGCCATCGGGCTGCTGCCAGGATATCGGCTGCCCTCCGGAAAGAGGCCGAGCACGTGCCCGGCTTTCAGGGTGTTCAGGCAGGCGCGCAGGGCGCCGAGATCTGATTGATGGCGGCTGACTGGAATCATATGCAGCTTCTTAACAACCCAGCGCAGTGGGGCAAAGCGTGTCAACTCGCGTTTGCCCAAAAAACGGATTTCGTAGCGTTTCAAGTGAACAGCAAGGAGAATGGGATCCATCATGCTTTGATGGTTGGCAATCATGATATAAGGCGCGCTTATGGCTTCCAGCTTTTCCGGGTTTATCATCGTTGCAGGATACAAAAAAGCGGCCAATAACTTGCCCAGCAATCTGGCGAATTGGTAAAACCAGGTTTTCTTCACCAATTCAGGTTTTCCTGTCACGCTTTGCCTCCACCAGCTCCAGGAGTTTGGACAGCGTTTCCTCAAAAGATAAAGCTGAGGTGTCCAGCACCACAGCGTCCTCCGCCGGCCTTAAGGGGTCATGTTTACGGCTGGTATCCTGGGAATCGCGTTTAATGAGTTCTTGAAGCACGGTGGGATAGTCGGACTTTTTACCGCTTGAGATTATCTGGGTATAGCGTCGCAAAGCCCGCGCTTCAGGGGAAGCGGTCAGGAAAATTTTGACATCTGCCTCAGGGAGCACCACCGTGCCGATATCCCGCCCGTCAATCAAGAGGCTTTGCTTCCGGGCAAGCTGCCGCTGGATGTCCACCAGGTAGCGCCTGACGGCCGGATAGCGCGATACGGCGGAAGCAGCGGCACCCACTGCCTCTTCACGGAGCCGATGGGTTACATTTTGGCCGTTGAGGAGCGTTATTTGCATACCATCCGTGTACTCCAAAGAGACAGCAGCCCAGCCGTTCCCAATAACTTCTTCAAGGGCCGCCTCACTTGCGGGGTTGATGCCATTCTCCAGCGCATACAAGCCCACAGCCCGGTACATGGCCCCGGTATCCAGATGCAGGATACCCAACTTGCGCGCCAATGCATCGCTTAGGGTGGATTTGCCCGCGCTCACCGGTCCGTCAATGGCGATGGAGAGGGGACGGTTGACTTCTTTCTCCATCAGCGTGCCATGCCCTGGGTCAAATCCCAGCCTTTCAGGATGGCATTCTGGTGGGAGACGGCATACGGCCCGGTTTGCGCGGCCTCGGCCATTTCCCTGGGGAAATGTACACATAGATGCCCTGCCAAGTCATTATCCGGGATATAATCCACTTCATGGCCATGGCTGTGCGTGGAGCCCATGTACACCCTGCCGTCGCTGAAGATCACCCAGACGGGCCGGGGCGTCCAGTTGTTGGCACCCATGATGGCGTTCATGACAGCGGTATCTGCCTTGGTGAGGACATCGCCGTCACCATGCTTGCCGAAGCTGTAGAATCTGAAATTATAGTGCATGCCGGTCGTGAAGTCATAAATGACGGCGTTGCGTACACGCTGGGCATGGCCACGAACCTCAGTATACCAGTTGGCGAAGCGCACTTCGCTGGCCTTGGGGGCCTGGAAGCTGGAGCCAGTGCCGGGCAAGGATGTCGGCCTGGTGGTAGGCAAAGGTGCCGTAACGCCGGACGCGGCTATAGCATTGGCCGCATTGAGCTTGGCAAGTGTCAGCTTCCCTGCAATGCCGTCCGAATCCAGGCTGTTTCGCTGCTGAAAGCCCTGAACGGCCAGGGCTGTGCGCGGGCCAAAGATGCCGTCTGCGGCGCCTGTCAGGTAACCCAGGGTGATAAGCCGCTGCTGAAGCGCCGCCACTTCACTGCCCGCCGCTCCCAGTTTGTAGACGGAGGCAGCAACAGCGCCAGCTGTCGCGGTGGGCGCCGCTGTGGGCGCGTTGCTTATGGCTTTGGCACCGTAAAGCGCTGTCAGGGTAAGTTCGCCGGCGATGCCATCGGCGTCCAGGCTGTTGGTCCGCTGGAAATTGGAAACGGCCCGGGCGGTCTGCGTGCCAAAGATGCCATCTGCATTGCCCGTCAGATATCCCAGGACAATCAGGCGGGACTGCATGGCCCTGACCGCGTCACCGGTGGTTCCCATTTTAAGAAGTACGGGCGTCACCTCGGAAATGGCGCCAGGAGTGGGTTTTTCACCATCTGCCAGCGCATACATACTGTAGAGCACCTGCTGGGTGACCAGGTCGGCTTTCCCGGTAGCCGCCAGCCCGTTGACGCGCTGGAACTGCCGCAGGGCGGCAACGTCATCGCCGTCAAAAACCCCATCGGGCAAAACACTGTAATAACCCAGTGCCACCAGACGCTCCTGGAGATCCGTGACGGCCTGGCCGCGGGTACCTGATTGGATTTCTATCACAGTATCCGGGGTTAGCGCAGTGGACCCGGATTGTACAGGCGCCTGGGTCCCCAGGAAGGTCTTTATGGATAGAAGTGTGAAAGCGTCTGCTTTGCCGGTTATCTTGATGCTGTGATCCTTCTGATAAGCCCGCACCGCCAGGGCCGTAGCCCTGGTGTATTCATGGCCCAGGGCTCCGTCATAGTGGCCAAGCTGTGTCAGCGCCTGGTGCAGCGCGTAGACCGCGTCGCCATAGTCCCCCTCCTGCATGGGATAGCCATCAATAGGGGGCAGGGTATTCACAAGCACGCGCTTGTTTTTGCTGTTGCGCACACGTTCCTCATACACCATCTTCTGGAGTTCGGGGAGTGCGATGCCGGTAGCGCGCAGGCCGTTTTTGGCCTGCAGCGCTTTAAGGGACGCCAGGGTTCCAGCGCCGAATTCCCCATCAATTTTGCCGCTATAGAAACCAAGTTCCGACAGCGCCTGCTGAAGGGCCCTTACCTTGGCGCCTTCGGAACCCACCGCCAGCGTCTCGTAGTTGACCCTTGCGCTGGGGTCTGTGTCCAGTGATTTGCCGCTGAGGTAAACCTCGGGGATATTGACGTATTCGGTCATCACATATCCGGTATAGTCGCGGTAGGAAACCTTTTGAAACTTTTCCTCATCAGCCTGCACTTCAATGGCAGCGCCCTGGGGAATGGTCAGGTAGCGCATGGATGAAAGGGAGCTGGTTTTGCGCAGGTTGACAGCGGAGGATGTGGTGGTTCTATAGGGATAAGTGGCTTCCCCCTGATCATCGGCGGGGGCGGCTGTTTCATACTCCGGAGAAAGTGTAGATGTAACAGCAACCGTTCCGGCATTGCCAGGCGACTGTTGGGGGAAAAGTTTGGCATAGGTATCGCTGCCCACGATGCCATCCACCTTCAGCCCGTTGGCCTGCTGGAAACCACGTACCGCTGCCTGCGTGGCGGTACCGTACTTGCCGTCAACAGCACCCTGATACAACTCAAGTTCCTTTAGCCGCTGCTGGATGGCCTCCACAGGAACGCCTTCGTTATCCGGGCGGATGGTAATGCCGTCAATTGCCGGAAGCGTCTTGACCCTTGTTTTTACTCCCCGGCGATTAAAAGGCAAGCCCTCAAAAAGCAGTTCCTGAGTGGCAGGGTCTGCCTGGCCGCTGGAGGGCAGGCTGTTGGCTTCCTGAAAGGCACGCACTCCCTGGGTGGTACCGCTGCCGTATTTGCTGTCAATGCCGCTGCCGTAAAAGCCCAGTTCAATCAAAGCCTGTTGAAGGGCTTTCACAGCCTGGCTCTCAGCTCCGGCCTGAAGGAAGGGGTATTTTGCGCTGACGGAAGCGTCCACCGGCGGGAGAGGGTCAGGGGTTCCCTGAGCGCGGGCTTCAAGGAAGGAAGACATGATATAACCCTTTCTGCCCTCGTATTCCACGGCCCGGTAGTTGCCCTCAGTTCCCGTGACCAGGACGGCCTCACCGGATTGGACCACATCCAGTATCGTGCCGGTTGAGGAGGGCCTGGACCTTAGCCTGACGGAGGCGGTGGCAAAACTGACATAAGGGTAGGCTTCCTGGGCAAAGGCCATCAGCTGCGCAGCCAGCACAAACGACAGAACCAGGCAGAATATGCGATGTTTGGCAATGCGCGTCATGTGCACCTCCATAAATGCCATAAGATTACCAATATGGTAGGATATTCGGCTATAAATGTCAAGAAAATATTACGAAATGATGAAAAAACATGAAGCAGCTACAGCACGATGCTGTCCCGGCTCACCCGGAGGGTGTACGGGGCGTCCAGAAGCGGTTCGCCAAACACATCATGGCCCCCTATGCCTTCCCGATGAATGATCAGGACATTATCCCCTTCATAGGAGATATCAAAGCTGCCTCTTCTGAGAACCGGGCGTTCATGCCGCAACTTGAATGCCTCCCGAAAAATGGCCAGGGTGCGGGGATCCTCGTGGCCCCAGGGGAAAGTGCCACGGCAAAAGGGGTCTGCCGCGCCCTCCAGGCCGGCCTCATCCCCATAGTAAAGGCTCGGCATGCCTGGCATGGCTGTCACAACCTGCATGACCTTTTCCAGCCGGCTGATGGCCAGTTCCCTAAGTTCCTTGGGCAGGGCTTGTTTGCCCCGCTCAATAAGTGGAAGATCAGAATAATCCTTTTTAACAAGAAGATTTAATACTCTGGCCCGGTCATGGCTTCCAACCAGATTCATGGTGGCGTAGAAGAAGGGTACAGGATAGTTTTCCTGCAAGGATCGGATAATCCGCACCAGCTGTGAAGCCGGGATTTCATGGGTGAAGAAGCGGATCAGCGCTTCCCTCAGGGGATAGTTCATCACGCTGTCCACTGTATCTCCCAGGACATAACTGCGCTGCTGCCCATAAGCCACTTTATTGCTTGCGTCCTCCCACACTTCGCCCATAATGGCTGCGTCCTCTTTCTCCGCCTTAACGGCAAAGCGCAGGTCCTGAAGGAAAGAGAGGGGCAATTCATCCGCCACATCCAGCCGCCAGCCTGAGGCCCCCGCGCGCAACCATCTCCGGGCAACGCCATCCGGGCCCATGATAAAGGCACGGAAACTGGTGTTGTTCTTGTCCACCTCCGGAAGCGTGTGGATGCCCCACCAGCAGGCGTACTTGTCCGGGTAGTCACTGAACTGGTACCAGGGGTAGTAGGGAGAATCCTGGCTTTGGCTGGCACCCAGGTCCTTGTATTGGCCATAGCGGTTGAAGTAGATGCTGTCCTCCCCCGTGTGGCTGAAGACACCGTCCAGCATTACGCGTATGCCCATTTTTTCCGCCGCCCGGCACAGGGATATGAGCGCTGTTTCATCCCCGAGCAGCGGGTCGATGCTGTGGTAATCCCCTGTGTCATAGCGATGGTTGGAGCGGGCTTTAAAGATGGGATTCAGATAGAGGATGGTGATACCCAGGCTTTTAAGGTAGGGCAGCTTGTTTCGAATGCCATCCAGGTCGCCGCCAAAGAAATCCGTAGCAAAATGGTCTCCGCTGCGGGGGTCCTGGCTGACCACAGGAAGATCGTCCCAATTCGGATGCAGGTAGAGGTCTTTGCGTTTGCTGGCTGGCAGACGGCTTCTGTGGAAACGATCGGGGAAAATCTGGTACATGACACCATCGGCCAGGTATCTGGGCGGTGAGAAATCCGGGTCATACACCGTGATCTGGAAGCTGGGAGGCGGGTCCTGATAGACCGCGCCAACGCCGCCCAGTCCGTCTCTGGCGTTACCATAATAAAGCCTGTGGCCCCGGGCATCCTCCACGCGGAAACCATACCACCACAGGCAAGGCGTCTCGGGTGCCTTTACCGTGGCCTCGTATACCCCCAGACCCTTGTGATCCATCTCCACCGATGTTTCAGCGCCGTTCCACAACCGTAGCGTGACATGCGCTGCGCTTGGGCGCACATACAGTCTCAGCCGCACGCTTTGGCCAGCTTTCAGCGCGCCGCCAGGGGCACGGCATTCCAGGGAACGGGAGTCATGAAAAATATCCATAAAAAAAGCGTCCTCACAAAATGATTTATATCAGGCGGGCAACCGGGCTTAACGCCCCGGCTTCAACTGCGGGTGGGCGCACAATGGCAAAAGCGCGCAGGCGGTGCAGCCCGGGTTCCGTGCCTTGCACACGCGCCGGCCATGGAAAATCAGCCAGTGATGCGCTCTGTTCCACTGGTCCTTTGGGATGACCCGCATCAGTTGCTGCTCAGTTTTTTCCGCCGTATTGGCATCTGCAAGGCCCAGGCGGTTGGATACACGGAACACGTGGGTGTCCACTGCCATGGCGGGTATGCCAAAAGCGTTGGCCAGCACCACATTTGCTGTTTTTCGGCCTACGCCCCGCAAGCTTGTCAGATCCTCCAGGGTGCCGGGGACATTCCCGCCAAAGCGATCCATGATGTCCCGCGCTGCCTGAACGATATTGGTAGCTTTTGACCTAAACCCGCAGGATTTGACATAAGGATAGAGGATTTCAGGCGTTGTTTCGGCCATCATCCCCACTGTGGGAAAGTCACGGAACAGCTTGGGTGTCACCTTGTTGACCTGCACGTCTGTGGACTGGGCGGAGAGCATAGTGGCCACCAGCGTTTCATAGGGGTTTGAGAAATGCAGTTCCGGGCGGGCGTCAGGGTAAAGTCCCTCAAGGATGGCCAAAATCTTGCCGTTGCGGTGGGTGCTGTTCATTTGGCCAGCCTATCAAACGCGCTGCGGTACTCTGACAACTTGATCAGCGTGAACACCTCTACAGGGAAGAAAAGCAGGTTCTTCACCACCCGAAGCGGCAACAGTGCCCAAAAACCCTGGCCGATGATAGTGGAAATCACCAAAGTATTGAGCGTCAGGTGGCAGAGCAATGTTACCAAAGCCTGGGAGAAGATGATTCGGCCACGGCCCACGCCCTGATTGAAGAGGAAATAGCCATAAACAAACCCCTTGAGGGCAGCGATAAGTGTAAACCGCAAATCCAGCGCCCCCACCGGGAACAGCAGCGCTCCCAGAAAATCTGCCGATGCGCCCACAATCGCCCCGGGTACGGGACCAAAAAGCATCGCGGCCAGCGCAACGGGCAAATAGCCAAAGGAAACATTAATAATTCGGTCATTGTAACCCAAAAAGCGTTCCACAATCACCGACAAGGCCACAAGAAGCGACAGAACCAGCAGCCTCTTGAGAACCTTGCCGTTGACTGAAGCGACAGGGCTTGTCATGCTGGATAAACTCCTTTTCAATATTATCGCGCTGCGTTCTCAGCGCAGCGGATCCTCGGAAACGATGAAGGTCTCAGGGAACATGAAGTCCTTGAGCAGGGCGCGGTTTATTTCAAAGTCCATCAGCTGGCCCGCGCTTTTGGCGTATTCATAAGGCCTGTAGGTATTATCAAAGGGCAGACGGCACTGTTCCACCCTGGCTCCCCGCAGCGAGAAAGCCAAACCCAGGGCATCCAGGATGTCCGCCATGGTGATGTTGGTCTCGGCCCGCTTTTTTCCGGGACCATTGGGCATCGTACCCGCTACGAAGATGTTGTTGTTTCGGATGCCCGGATAGGTGAAGGCTTTGTCATAAGGTTCTTCCCAGATTTTGAGGATGTCCGTAAGCAAGTTCTGAGCGCTGTTTAAATCATAGCTGCTAAGCTTGGCAGCAATACTGGACAGCACCAGGCGCGCGCGGTAGGTACGGCCGATGTCCTGCGTGTCCAGGTCATTTGAAGCACGGGTGCGCCGGATTCGCATGAATATGACAGCGGCAAAGCCGTTGAGATGATAAGTGCCCGGGCCTTCCAGCACAGGCTGTGTGCTGTTCACAGGGACTGACCAATTCTTCATGTAGTGGATTTCAGAGGAGGTAAGCGGCACATCCACACCCCCCACCGCGTCCACAATTTCCATTATATGCCGCCAGTCCATCATCACATATTTTTCCACTTTAATGCCAAAGTGGCGGCTGATGGTGTCCAGCAAGCCTTGCGCCCCATATTCACGGATGATGCGGTTGATGCGCCCGGGGTTACCGTCTGGCCGGATAACCAGGGCATCCCGGATAATGGAAGTGACGATGACCCGGCCGGTTTGCCCGTCCATCGTCAGCAACACCAGGCCATCGTTGTAGCCCAGATTGTCCATGTTGTTCTGCCACTTGTCCATGCTGACAAGCAGATAGTGGCGCACGCCAAGGGGCGTGGCTGGCATTTCGCTTTCCTCAAGGGGCTTGATATGATCCAGCAAATAAAGCCGCTCATTACGGTTGCTGGAGGCTAGCCCCAGGGAGGCCGTACACATGAGCGTGAGGGCAACACAGGCGCACAGAAGCTTTTTCATGCGCCCTCCATGATATTATAGCGTTCAAGCCGAACGCCAGTCTCTTCAAAGAAGTTGAGGGCAAAATCGTCGGGATACCCTTTCTCAAACACCACCCTGCTGATGCCTGAATTCACGATGATTTTTGCGCATACGGAGCAGGGTTGGTGCGTTGTGTAGAGTGTGGCACCCTGGATGGAAAGGCCGATTTTCGCCGCTTGAATAATGGCATTCTGTTCCGCATGGATGGCGTAGCAGACTTCCGCCCGGGTTCCAGAGGGGATTCCCAGCTTGCGCCTGAGGCACTCTCCCCGCTCCTTGCAGGTTTTCATTCCGGCGGGGGCTCCGTTGTATCCGGTGGTCATCACGCGCTTGTCTTTCACGATGACTGCGCCAATTGCCCGGCCTTCATTGAAACAGCTGCTCCAGGAAGAAACCAGGCGTGCCATTTCCATGAACCGATGATCCCACTTATCCATGTGCGCGTATGCCTCCATTTGTTTTGAGAGTATACCGCCCCGCACGGGGGATGTCAATTTGCAGTGAGCGCCAGGTTTACCCGGTGGCGCAGGCCCAGCAGCCAGGCTTCATCGCTTGGGTACTCGGTGAGGTTCAAAGGATATGCCAGGCCATGGTGGATGATCTCCAGTACTCTGTCCCGCCCGGCTTTCTTCTCCAGCGCCTCAAGCGCCCGAAGATCCTGGAGAGCCTGTAGAAAATGCATCATACGTATGGATTCCTCCGGCGTTCCACCCTGCCCTGGATAAAGCAGATGGGCGTCCCCTGCGGGGGCCAGGCCATCACAATCGGTGTTGATATAGGGGTCTATGGGAAAGCCTGCGCTCTGGGCTGCGTAGTAATTGAGTGCCCAGTGGCTGATCCCCCTGATTTGTTCAATGTAAAGCTGACAGCCCAGCACCCGGGTCCGGCAACCGGGCATGGCGATGAGGGTGTCAGGGTAAGCGCCGTGGTGGCGGTAGCCCAGGCTTGCCCACCTCTCAGACCCTGCAAAACCCATCAGTTGATCCAGTTCCGGCACTGGAGCAAGGCCGGGTTCGGTCCCGTCCAGGAAGTCCGGGTCCGGCGGAGTATCGATGATGGGCCGGCCGGAAAGCAACGGACAGGTAAAACTCAGGAGCTTGCCATACTGGGCCCGGTCTTGTTTCCCCGGCATATCCGATAAATGGAAAAAGCTTTGATCCAGCGCGTCAATATAGCACAGTTCCTTGAGCAAGGCCGGGATATAGGCGGACAGGAAAGACTGGTAATCCCGGTCATCAGCCTGCGTCTGGGGACCAAACAGCATGGAGTAGGTGCCATCCTTGACCCCCATGATGGTGGCGGCATGATAGCCGCCCCGGGGGCTGAAGAAAGGTGCCATTTCAAAGTACTTGATACCCTCGTGCCTGCAGAGGCTGATAAAGTCACGGAGCTTCGCAAAGCGGAAAGTATAGCCCAGCGGGGTCACAAACACATCCACCAGCTGAGCCTCAGGCCGCTCACGCCCGTCCTGTATCAGGATGGGTGGTGTATGGATCGGGGTAAAGGCCATATTGATTCCCCGTTTGGATGCCAGATGCAAAAAACCCCGCAACACGCGGATATGCTCCACGGAAAACATGGGAAGGTGGTAGACCTGGGCCAAGCTGTCCGCGTGGAGCCAGCGGGAGCAGATCAGCTTCTGCTCCGGGAGCCTGGCGTCGAGCAGCAGAAGGGTTATGCCCGCCTCAGCCAATACCTCGCCGTCCAGGCTCATCATTGTAACCTTTAGCGGATACTCTCCGGCCGGGGTTTTTTTGGCGGGCTCCACATCAATCCACAGGGCGCTCCAAAACCCCGGGTAAAGGCAGATACGCTGAGTATCCCCCAGATTCCTGAGGATGTCCGGGTATACACCTGGCGTATCACGAAGGTAAGCCCCGGCACCGTCAGAATATTTGGGAAAACGGACCGGCACCCCTGTCACTTGCCTGACCCTTAAGGGCAGAGCGCAGTCAAAATCAATGCGCACCCGAGGCAAATCGCCCTCCCAGGCATCATGAAGCATATAAGCCGCCTGAAGGGAAAACACCTCGCCGCCCAGCATGCTCGCGGGACAATCCCCGGGGTAGCTTGTCGGCTCCTGGTCATGGAACACCTTGCCAAGTCCGCTTACCAGCTTCAGTTTTACCCGCACATGCTCACCCCCTGTCCGCTTAGTGGCTCATTTTAACATAGACCAGCGTGCTTGACCAACCGGGCAAGGGAGACGGCGGCTTTCCGTGAACAATCAACATAAGCGAATAGGGCGGCTCAGGCAACAGAACAAGGCGGATGCGGACACTTGGCAGGCATAAAAAAAGGGCCCGAAGGCCCTGATAGAGAAGGATTACTCCTCCAGGCTGAAATCTTCCTTGGGTGCGCCGCACAGCGGGCATTCCCAATCTTCAGGAACATCTTCCCATTTTGTGCCAGCCGCAACGCCATTATCCGGGTCGCCAAGCGCCTCATCATAAATGTAACCACAGACATCACAGACGTACTTTTTCATTGGCTCATTTCTCCTTGGTTTTTTATGCTTCAGCCTTCCAAAGGCCGTGCAGGTTACAGTATTCGTAGGCAGCGACAACCCGCTCGTCCTGGCCCAGAGCGAATGTGGCCTGTGGGGCCTGGCCGGGCTTCAAATGCCGTACCTGATAGCCGGCGGTGGTTTCCAGGACGATGAAGGGGATGTGATGTTTCTCTTCCATGGGATGGGGGACAGAGCCAACTTTCACGGTTACGACGCTGTGCTGAATCTCAAGAACCGGAACATGCTTTTCCCGGGAAGCGTCAACCGTGCCAGCGTCAAGGAGCTTCATTTCCTCTCCGCAGCAAATAACGGGTACGCCGGAAGAAAACAGGTACATGACCACATTGCCGCAATGGCTGCAATAGTAAAATTTCATCGCGTTATCCTCCTTCCATTTATATTCAATTACATCTTATGCGCCTCAAGCAGTACTTGTCAAGACGCTTCCTTGACAATCCCCCATGCCAAACCCTACAATATTTTCATCAGCAGACTAAGGAGGGGGAGGTTTGCGCCGCAGACAGCCAGCCGGGAGAGACCTTCATGATTGCAATGTCCGTCATGCGGCGTATATGCCTGACAACGGCGATTTTTCAATGCCGGGCGCCCAGGCTCCGTGGGAACCGGCTCTTGTTGACTTTCAGGAACAAGCGGACGATGCCTGGCAGGCGGCGTTTGTTCCCCGGTCGCCGGATGATATCTTTTATGCCCCGCAAGAGGAAGTTGAAGAATACCCGGAGCGTATTCTTCTGCCTCATGAGGAGGTTCCGGTAAAGCGGCCGGTACGCTGGGGGATTATGGCAACTGCATCCCTCGCTGTGATTATCGGTATCGTTTATTGGCTGCTGTCCGCGTCCAGCGCGGAACAGGATTTTTCGAATAAGGCCGAGGCCCTTGGATCTGGAGTGTTTTTTGACCAAATCTATGTGGACGGCTACCCAGTTGGTGGAATGACCTTTGCCCAGGCGGAAAGTGCCCTGGCCCAACAGGCAGCCGCCGACGGCAATGCCCTTGCCATCACGCTGAATATTGATGAGGCCGCTTACCACATCACCCAACAGCAACTGCCGTTCCACCGTAACACCCGCGCGGTGCTGGAGGAAGCCTGGTCTATCGGCCGCCAGGGATTCTCATGGATGGTGGGTGAGGACATCACGCCCTTTGAGGTGCGCTGGCGCCATGTGGAACAGACGCGGGTTGACAAGGCGCATTTTGCCACCCAGGTTACCTATGAGGCGCAGGCCGCCAGGGCCTTATGCGAGAGCATCGTTAACCAAATCAACCGGGAGCCAATTAACGCGGTGGTCGCTTCCTTTGACTTCACCACCAAAGCCTTCGCCGTCACCCGGGATGTACCGGGCCGAAGGATAGAGTTGGCAGACTTGATGAGTGCGCTCACCCATGCCCTGGACAGCGGGGACTATCGGGCCATCATTACGCTGGAATCCACCCCTATCCTTCCCCGGGTGACCAGCGTGGATTTGCAGAACGGTTTTGCCATGCTGGCATCATTTTTTACCAAGACCACTTCGGACAATGACCGCAACAATAATATCGCCCTGGCCGCACAGGCTTTAAGCGGCAAAACCCTCATGCCGGGGGAGGCCCTTTCCTTCAATGAAGCAACGGGTAAGCGTACCATTGAAAGTGGCTACCGGGGAGCACCCGCCATTGCCGGCGGCATTTTAATTGACGATGTGGGTGGCGGGGTTTGCCAGGTATCCTCTACGCTCTTTAACGCCGCGGCCCTGGCGGGGATGACCATTGTGCAGCGGGAACCCCATGCCTGGCCCAGCAGTTATGTGGACAAAGGCCTGGACGCAACGGTGAACTGGCCCAACCTGGATTTTGTGTTCCGTAATGACAAGGACGCGCCGGTTTTCGTGATTGCTTATTATGCAGACCGAAAGGTGACCGTGGAAATCTACGGCATGCGCTCAGGACCGGGGGAGCGCATTGAGCTTGAGACGGAGGTGACGGGCAGCACCGTCCCCCCCAATGAGCCGCTCCTGCAACCCAACCCCAGCCTGCCGCCAGGCACCCGGCAGGAGCTGAAGAAGGCCCGTACCGGGTTTGTCGTGGACACTTACCGCATCTACTACAGGGACGGGGTAGCCTACCGGAGGGAAAAACTGTTTACTTCCCGTTATCCTATGGTGCAGCAGGTCATTGAATACAACTGAATAGGGGGGAGGCAGGCGTGCGAAAAGGGGATAAACGCAGGCAAGAGTTGGTGGATGCGGCGGCAGTCCTGTTTTTTAAGCAGGGCTACGAGAAAACCGCACTAAACGACATTCTGTCAAATGTTGGTTGCAGCAAGGGCAGCTTTTATCATCACTTTGAAAGCAAGATGGCCTTGCTGGAGGAACTTGCCCGGCAGCGCGCGGCGGATGGCTTTGAAGCCTTCGCTGCCGGTTCTGACACGCCGCCCCTTGAGAGCCTCAACCGCCTGTTTTACTTCGCCTGCCCCTTTAGGAATGGGGAGGAGGGCTTTCTCCTGAGCCTGATACAACTGATGCGTCTGCGCCAAAGCGCCAGTATTGAGCAAGCACTCATACAAGGTGTGGATGCCTTGTTTTACCACGCATTCCTACGCTCGGTGGCCCGTGTGGAGGACAGCCCTGCCACGGATGAAGCAGACCGCTCCCTGATCTGGCAGGGTTTCCTGTCCGCTTGCCTGTATATACTTCGCCAGGCGGCAGAACTGCCCCCTGAGGCAGGGAGAGCGCGGGCGGTCAGGCTGATGCGGGCGCTCAGGCTGCAGTTGGAAAATGCCCTCTTCCTGCCATATGGCAGTCTTGTTATTATGGAAGCTGAGGAGATGTCGCAGGTGCTCCTGAGCGCCCTTGAGCGGGTTGGCACCCTTGCCTAAAAAGGAGCGTGTGTGTATAATCAACAAATCCGATCAAGGGAGGAGTGACATGCGGCGATTCCTCATCGCCTTGCTTTGCCTGCTGATACCCCTGGCGGTGAAAGGCAATTCCGGGGCCGATGCGTTTACTGACATAGCGCCAGCCTATCCCATGCCGGACAGCGTCCGTGCGCTGATTGCGGTGGCGGCGGGCGAAGTTGGCTACACGGAGGAGCGGGGCGGCGTAACCAAGTATGGTAGTTGGTATGGCAACCCTGCGGCCGAGTGGTGTGCTGAGTTTCTGTGCTGGTCTGTGGCACAGGCAGAGGAAGCCCTGGGTGTCACACTGCTAAACAAGGTGTTCCCTCTTTACGGAGCCACGAACATTGGCCGCGAATGGTTCCTTGCCCAGGGCCGCTACATCGCCCGAACTGGTTTTGTGACCGGCTGGGGAAGCCAGTGGTATTCCGGGGACTCAAAACAAATGGCGCGGGGAAGTTACATTCCCCAGCCAGGGGACTGGGTTTTCTTTTCCTATACACCTTCGGGCGATACCACCCATGTTGCCGTAGTTGAAAAAGTGATAGCTGCAGCAGACGGCACCCACTACGCCCAGGTTATTGAGGGCAACAACCCCGACAAGGTCCAGCGTGCCCGTTACCTTTTGGACGACTGGCGCATCCAGGGCTATGGCACGGTGCATGACCTGGCGGATATTGTGCTGCGCGGCGGAAAAGAAGGCAGCAAGGTGAGGGCACTTCAGGGCCGGCTGGCAGACATCGGCTTGATTGCCTACACGGACATTAGCGGCAAGTATGACCACCGTACCCAGGAGGCTGTGCGTGCGTTTCAAGCAGAGATGGGCTTTGCGCAAACTGGAATTGCCAATCAGCAAACCCAGCTTAAGCTGAATGCCTATGCCCATCAGTGGGTGATGGAGCACACCGAGTTCTGGACTGTGGACGGCGCCGTCCATTAATGGAAAGAGGGTTTATGCAGGATCAGCTGATCGTTCTGAACTTTGACAGGCAATACGCGGCGGCATTGGCCAGCCGGCTAAGGGCGGAAAAAATCTACTGCCGCATCCTTCCGGCCAGCACCCTGGCCCGGGATATCCGCGCCATTGATCCCCAGGGTTTGGTACTGGCTGGCGGCGTGTCCGGGCAGTTTGCCGGCGAGGTTGATCCGGAGCTGATGCATCTGGGCATCCCGATCCTTGCCCTGGGGGATATTGCCCCGGCGGCGGCAACGCTGTTGGGCGCCGAAGCATGGGAGAAACGCACGGTAAACGGAGTGGGAACCGTCAGTTTCTTCCCCTCACCCATCACAGGAGAGATGGAAGAGACGGAGCGCCAGCTGGCATATGTCAACCCCCTGCATCTGCCGGATGGGATGGTGCCGCTGGCCCAGTGGGAGGATGCCATTAT
This sequence comes from Clostridiales bacterium, assembly GCA_012522875.1. Classification (GTDB taxonomy): domain Bacteria; phylum Bacillota; class Clostridia; order Christensenellales; family Aristaeellaceae; genus UBA6115. Next base: position 18,317 of record JAAYJP010000138.1, read on the forward strand.
TGGTGTCCAGCATGCGGAAAAGAGAATATACACCCTTCAGCTTCAGCTTGAAGCCAATGACATGGATATGATGGAGCTGTTACTTCGTTTTGCCACCCAGGTGTGCGGCTGTACGCCCTGGTGGGGCGAGGAAGCCTTTATCGCACAGACCAAGGCTGCCATTGCCCAAAGGGTTGGCAAAGGCAAAGCGGTGTGCATCATGTCCGGGGGGCTCAGCAGCGGCGTCAATGCTGTCCTGGCCCACAGGGTCTTGGGGGAGCGGCTTCAGTGCCTGTATGTGGACACCGGTCTGCTTCGTGCGCACGAGACGGATCGCTTTGTGGAATACTACCGGGACCGCCTGGGTTTAAACCTAAAGGTGATCCATGCTGAAAGCCATTTTCTGGAAGCGCTCCAGGGGCTGGAACAGCCGGAGGACAAGCAGGCGGTTATTCTCCGCATGCTTCAGGAAACGCTTGAGCAGTCCATGCAGGCAATGGATTATGATCTCCTGCTCCTGCCTGTAAGTGCAAGCCAGCTGATGGATGGGGAGAATGCTCTCACGCCCATGGGCCGCATCAGCCAGCCAAGGGCTGTGATGATGCCTCTGTCGGAATTGTATAAGGAAGAAATCCGCTTTGTGGGGGAGGCGTTGGGGATGCCCCCTGAGGTCATACAGATGCAACCCTTTCCCTGGACAGGGCTGGCGCTTAGGATCTCTGGTGAATGTACGCCGGAGAAAGTAGAATTACTGCGCCAGATAGACGCCATCTTCAGCGATGAAATCCGCTCAGCAGGGCTTCATAAGAAGCTCTGGAAGTATTTTGCCGTGCTCCACCACATGCCTGATCACCCGGAGCAAAGCGCGGATCTCATTCTGCTGCGCGCGGTTACTGCCAGCCACCAAGGGGGCAATATAAATGCCCTGGCGGCCAGGCTTCCCTATGATCTTTTGGAACGGTTTACGGCTCGCGTGCGCGGGGCCAGCCCTCAGGTGCGCAAAGTGTTTTACGACCTGACCCCGGGCAGCAGCGGCCACCAGGATTTTGAGTGGCAATAACGCTAAGGAGCACACATGCGACTATCTCACCCAAGCGCCCCTTTTTCCGGCGTTCCCGCTGAGGATGTTTTTTTCGCCGCTAACGACCAATATGTGCAGATGGGCGTGGGTTTTGTGGTACTGAGTTATCAGGAGGAGGCCATCCCCGAGCGGCCGCTTCAGTTATATCTGGATATCAAGTCTCAGCCCTCGGCCAGAAATCTCCTGCTGGGAGCACTCTTAGGGCGCAGTGAACAGATGCGCGCCGCTTTCCCTGGTGTGAAAGGACGCATTTACACTGAACTTTCCCCCACCCAGTTTGATGTGCTCAACTTTTATACCCAGAATGGGTTTTCAACCGAGGACGCCCGGGAAGAGTATTTGATACAGCTGCCTTCAGGGCCTTCCCAGCCGCCTATGGGCTGCGAGTTCGCTTCAGTGCCACTGGAAACAGTGCAGGACCAGTATGCTTTCCTGCAGCGCCTCAACAAATACCGCCTGTCGCCCATCATGCACGATTATCTCACTTTGCAGATGCAGCAGCCCTATTTCCTTGCCCTGGGTTATTACCGCGCCGGGCATCCCATTGCCGAGGTGATGATAACCGGCGCCAGCGCTGATACCGCAGCTTTGGTGATGGTATATGTCCAGCGGGACATGCGCAGGCGAGGCGTGGCACGGGCGCTGTTGGCAGCGGGCTCAGACCTGCTGCACCAGCGCGGGGTCACCCAGGCGCTTACCCATGTGCGGACAGGCAGCGCTGCCCAAATGGGACTTGTGCGTATGATGAGCGGTTCCCGCCGCAAAATTATCACCGTGCTCCCCGGCCTGCTGTTTGGCTGAGATGAAATGAATGGAAACAGGCGCTCTGCGGGGCGCTTTTATTTTCATTCGCCATCGGTTTCAAACCGATCCGATGGCGCGGTGGATGCCATGACAGAAATGGGAGCACATCCTCCGGAGCAATTGGCTGCTCAGGATGCCGCACCGGCTGGTCCTCACCAATCTTCTCCGTTTAGACGGCATGCGAAAGTTTGGATGAAGCACTCCAGACGGCCGGGGATAGAGTGCTGGTTGTTTTTTTTGTTCACCGGATATTGGCCATGCGAATGGGCGGACTTCGCGATGCCCTTTCAGGGGATGCCCGGTCAGCCCATTGTTTGCGGCCATGGATGGCCGCAATGGAGCAAGTTGTGATAATGCAAGCAACTCCCGTCGATGCACGAATGCCGGCCGCGTCAGGCAGTACATATCAAATCTGTTGGTGCGGAAGGCGCACAAGGGCTGATACCAGGCGTTTAACGGGATATTTATCATGATGAAACGTTTGGTCCCGCAGCTGACCAGGATGCCGTACCGGACAACACCTGCACGACTTTATGGGCGATGGCTTGGAAAGCGGGGTTTCGCAAAACTTTTGTCTGCAGGATGGACTGCAACCCCAAACATTTGAAGGGTTGGGCTCGAACACCGGAGCGTCATTGCCTTCTGGAAGCAGGTGAAAGGGAGTTTTGGCCATTCATTGGCGAAATCCACTGCCGCGGCGTATCTGGTGACTGCCATTGCCCTGGATGAGCAGGGATCTCCCTGCCAGCCACTGGCGTATGAAAAACCATTATCGCAAAAAGGCACTGACCCCATACAGGCTCCCATTTTCAGCAGAATTTCAGCTTCCCGCCACCCATATACCCATGGTTATGTGTGCTGCGGGGTGGACAGCGATCTGGAAGATGAGTACTGGAAAGCGCCTTGGGGCGTGAAAAAAGATAGCCACCTGTCACCCCTGTCAAAAGGGAGAACATTTTCTCAGACGCTGCGTGAGGTTTGACCGGCTTACAGGCGGACAAATTTTGCGAACGATTTCGGGCGCAAATGAAGCATAAAGCCTGGACTCTATGAAAAGCTGCCGGGAGAAGACCCTGTATCTGTTTTGCCACTCGAAACAGAAAAAAGCAACTGCCTGGTAAAAGCGAACAATGGCAGGGCAAGTTGATCTTCACTCCTGGTTGGGACGAGCCAGCGCCCGCTCCGCTTCCAGCGCGTTAAGAGGCTCTTTTGCAATCAGCAGGAAGATGAAACCCAACAGGAAGAGACTCAAAAGACCTAAGGCGCCAAAAGAAGAGCGTCCGGTAAGATTGCTGATCACGGCATAGAGGAGAGGACCGATGACGGCGGCAAATTTCCCAAAGATGTCAAAGAAGCCAAAATACTCGTTGGAGCGTTTCTTTGGTACCAATTTGCCAAAATAGCTGCGGCTCACCGCTTGGATGCCCCCCTGCATGGTGCCCACCAGGATGGCCATGAACCAAAAGAGCATCGTAGAAAAACGGATTGCCTCCTGATAACTGCTGATCACGTCCTTTTCATCGTCCATGAAGACAGTGAGGCCTGAGACCAGTGCGGCCTCCGCCCTGGAGGAGGCGGGATCTTCAAGGCCCAGACGTATTTCCAACAGGGCCTTCTTGTCATTGGCCATGATGGCCCGGCTGGCTGCCTGGAAATACTGGTCGATGGCCCCTTCTTTTTCCTCCTCCCCGTCCTGAGCCAGAGCGTCCAGTTCCCGCATGACGGCAACGCGCTTGGCATCAAGGGCATCCTGATAACGGAACTGGTGCGGTTCCAGGGTAAAACCCATGACAAAGCCCACAAAACATATGAACATGTACACGGTGATCGCCACCAGCAACGCTTTGCGCGTGCTGATTTTTTTGGTCATACGGGCGAAAAGGATGGAGGAGGGCATTGCCACAATCTGTGTGACCAGCAAGGCCAGGATCATGCCCGTGGCGCCCAGTCCCAGGGCTGTTCCGTAGGCAGTCGAAATGCTGATCACTGTGCCTACGCCGTCGATGTAGAAGAAGTAGGCGATGATAAAAAGCAGCAGGCCTTTCTGGCGGGCGATGTCCAGGGCGGTTTCCAGGATGTTGCCGAAAATGCCCTTTATGGAAATGCGTGCTGGTTTGTCGATATAATGGGCCTGCTCCACATTCTTCAGAAATGGAATAGAGAACACCAGCCACCATACAGGAACGATGAGGATGGAAAATTTCTGGGCAATGGGGTTGGAATATCCCAGGGCCAATAGGCCCGCGATGGAGATAACAAAGGGGATGGTACTGCCGCCGATATAGCCCATGGCGTAGCCCCAGGAGGAAACTGTGTCCATGCGCTCATTGGTGGTGACATCCGTCAGGAAACTGTCGTAAAAAAGGTTGGATCCGGAGAAGCCGATCCGCGATATGACATAGCCCACCAGCATCATCCGCCAATCATTGGTGAAAGCCATGCTGGCGGTAAAAACCACACCCAGGAGCATAAAGGAGGTAAAGAGCTTCTTCTTCATGCCCTTATAGTCGGCAACGGAACCCAGAACAGGGGCAAGGAGCGCCACGATCAGCGTAGCAATGCTGGTGCCATAACCCCACCAGACATCCCCCTGATCGCCTGCGAAAGCCACAAAGATTGTGGGGAAAATGGCTGCCATTATGTTTGTAGCGTAGACGGAGTTTGCCCAGTCATACAAAATCCAGCTGCGCTCTTTCCTCGTGAAGCGGGTCCTCTCGGCGCTTGCCATGTGTATGCCCTCCTATGCCTTGTATACCGCCATTATAGCAGGCTGACCAATAAAAGCCAGGCCGTATCTTGCTACGGGAAATTAATATATGGCGTTTTTACATAATATTATCGTAAGATATTCAAATATTATGCAAATGGTATGCGCAGGTATCCCTCATTTGGTGGATGTGATACTCCTCCACCACAAGGGGTAGGTGAATCATTTATCAACAAATTGGCTTTCATGCAGACTTGACCAAGCGCTGGAAACTTGAACTCAAACGGCTTTCGTGCTAACATAACTTCGTGGACCAAAGGGCGAAAAGCACTTATCCACAGTGGCTTATCCACAGCCACAGTAAGTGTCTATCAGCAGAATGCTGTTTTTTTAACCCTTTGATTGTGTATAACTGCTGTATAATTTTCGCCTATAGGAGTCGCGCATTGAATTATCAGTCAATCTGGGAACGGGCCTGCCAACTGATGCACGCGGAGATGTCGGACGTGACCTACTCAACCTGGATTGAGCGGGCGCTGCGGCCCTTGGATCTTTCGGGTGATCACTACTATGTTAAGGCTGAGACGGATTTTTACCACCAGTTTGTGGTTCCGCGCTATTCCGCGCTGATTTCCTCTGCCCTCCAGCAGGCGGCGGGGAAAGACCTGAAACTGAACATTCTCACGCCAAGGCAGGCCGCGGACTATCAGAATGGCAGCGGTGTCGCGAAAAAAGCCGCGCCAAGGCTCAATGACAAGTATACTTTCGAGTCCTTTGTGGTGGGATCAGGCAATCGCTTTGCCCACGCCGCTTCCCTGGCTGTAGCGGAGTCGCCGGCTGACGCCTATAACCCATTGTTTATATACGGTGGTGTGGGCCTTGGCAAAACCCATCTGATGCACGCCATCGGGCACTACATTCTCCAACAGAAGCCGGATACCCGGCTCGAATATGTCACCAGCGAAACCTTTACCATTGAGCTGGTTACAGCCATCCAGACCAACCGCAATATCCAGTTTCGGGAGAAATACCGCAGCGTCGATGTGCTCTTGATTGACGATATCCAATTCATAGCAGGGCGGGATTCCACCCAGGAGGAGTTCTTCCATACCTTTAACGCCCTGTTTAATGCTGGAAAGCAGATTATCATCTCCTCCGATCGGCCCCCCAAGGAGATCGCCAAACTGGAAGAACGCCTTCGCAGCCGCTTCCTCTCAGGACTCCTGGCTGATATCCAGCGTCCGGACATGGACACCCGCTGCGCCATCCTGCGCCAGAAGGCAAATGAAGAGGGCATCCTGGTGGGTGAAGATGTGATCCAGATGATCGCTCAGAATGTGGACAGCAATATACGGGAGCTGGAAGGGAGCCTGACCCGTCTTGCGGCCTACTCTTCCCTGTCCGGGAAGGAAATCAGCCTTTCCCTGGCACAGGAAGCCCTTAAGGAAATCATCAACGACCATCAGCCCCGGAGCGTCACCTGCTTTGATGTCATGATGGCTGTGGCCGGTTACTATGGTGTCAGCGAGGACGACTTGCGCGGGCCCAGGCGCAGCCGCAATGTGACAGTGCCCCGGCAGATGACCATGTATCTCTCCCGGAAGCTTACCGAATCCAGCTTGCCCAAAATTGGCGAAATGCTGGGTGGGCGCGACCACAGCACGGTGATACATGGCTGCGCCAAAATCGAGGAGCTTAGCACGAGTGCGCCCCCGGTGAAGGCGGCAATCGCGGACTTGACGAAGCTTCTTTTGCGCAACTGAGGCCAGAGGGAAGCCCGGGGCAGCTTGTTTGGCGGCTCCGGGCTTTTTGGTTATAACTAGAATATGTGCAGAGTCATTCGTGTCATTTCCTCTTGCACCTGGTTCTCCAGTTTTTCCTGCCTTTGACGCCGGTTTTGGGGATACCAGTCCCCTCCGGGGAGATGCCGAAGGTCAAAAGGCATAATAGGCCGTGTTAATCGTTTCACGCGGAATTTCCTCCTCTTGCGTTTCTTCTTGGGGGTTTTGCCCGATAACCCTGATGGCACCCACATCGCTTGATACCTGTTCCAGGGCGCTTTTCTGACCCTCATGGCACAGCACCGCCCCGCAGTCCCTTAAGGTCAGCATCTCCAGGATATCCTGCCCGCTGATGGCCTCCTCCAGCGTCACCGCCCCGCAGTCCTCGACTGTCAGCCCTTCCGGGTGCTGGCGAAGCATGTGCGGATCGATGGTCAGCGTGCCCCGGTCACGCAGCAGGCGGCCTTTGTATGTCTTGAGCTTTTTGTATTGGGGCCGGGTGGCCAGGAAGGCGTCCTGAAGGTGCAGCGGCAGTGTAACGCTGCCGGTGACAATCAGCCCTTCCAGTTTTTTGAGCGTTCCTTCCTGATTATCCTCAATGACCAGGTTATTTGGAATAAACAGCTTTGCGCCATGTTGGCGGATCAGGTCGTCCGCCAGGGTTTCCGCTTCCTCCACAAAGGCAAAGCCTTGAGGAATGGATGTGATTTGGGTTTTATCGTCAAATAAAGGCAGGGCGTGCGCCAGCGCTTTTTCGTTTAGATAGGCCTTGTCTGTCATGAATCGGACGCCTTTTTGCAGCAGGGCCTGGATGTCCAGGTTTTCCTCGGCGATAGCGACACTTCCGGTTACAAAGTACAAGGCGTCCTTTGCCCTGAGGATAAACAGCGCATCCACCCGCAATTTTCCGTCGATCAGGATGGCCTCGTCCGGATAGGCGACGGATTTGCCGTTGATCTGAACCCTTGCCATCAGGCCCTCCAGGCTTTTAGGGTAGAGCACCTTGCCGTTCACCTGGATGCCGGCATAGCCTTTGAGCGTTTCCTGGCTGCCGGTGCGGATGATAAGCTTGCCATTTACCATCAGCAGAGTAGGTTGCTGCGGGGCTTCACCGCCCGCGATTTCAAACTTGCCGTTTTTAATGCTTATCTGTGTGCCTTCCGCAACCTGGACGATGGCTGCGGCGTTCATGGCAACGGGAATCCGGGTCAACAGCTTTTTGGCTTCAGTGCTTAACACGATGACGCTGGCGTTGATTTCCATTCCACTGTAGGGGGCCAGGCTGTCCTCTGTCAGCCCGGTCATGTCGCACAGGGCGGTGTTGATGGTCAGTTTCTTCAGATGATTTGTCATTGTTCCTCTCTCCTTTGTTGTTCAATTTGCTGGCTTAGCTTGGCGCGGCATTTCATCAGCCGGGAGCGGATGGCAGAGGGGGTGAGGCCAAACTGCTCGGCCAGTTCCGAGGCGTTCATCCCTTCAAAGTACCGCAGGTAGAAAAGCGACCGGTCCTCCGGCGGAAGGGAGGCCAGCATCTGCGTCACATATACCTGGCTGGTGTCATCCTCCCCGCCGCTTTCCACAAGCCTTTCGAAGCTGATACGCTGGTGCCGCCGTGCCTTGTCGATGAACAGATTCTTGGCCGTCCGGTAAAGCCAGGCGCGGCACTGGGAATCGGTCATATCTAAAAAGAGGTCCGCATGCCGAAGCGCCCGCATAAAGGTGTCCTGGGTCAGGTCCTCCGCCTCCGCAAGACTCCTGGTAAGGGGCTTGAGAAAGTTGCGGATTTCCTGATAGAACCGGGCGTAGAGCGTCGCTAACATCCTTAGCCTCCTTTCATTGGGATAACGAATGGGGAGTGGGAAGTGTTGTCAGGCAAACAAAAAAATGCGCCCCGTCGCCGGGGCGCAAGATTTGCTTGATTCAGTCAGCCGCGTAGGGCATCAGCGCGATGGCACGTGCGCGTTTGATGGCTTCGCTGAGCTGCCGCTGATGCTTGGCACAGGTGCCCAGCATTCTCCGGGGGCTGATCTTGCCGCGCTCGTTGATGTAGCGGCGCAGGCGGTTGACATCCTTATAGTCGATATACTCCACCTTGTTGGCGCAGAAATCGCACACCTTGCGGCGCGGGCGCCTGCCGCGCGGGCGCGGCCTTCTATCGGATTGCTCGGACATGTTATCGTCTCCTTAAATTCTATGACTTAGAAGGGCAGATCATCCTCATCCACACGGACGAAACCGCCGTTGTCAGTATCAGCACTGGCGGCGGGCGTCTGTCTTGCGGGCGCGTCCCCGGTCTCACTCCGTGGGGTGAGGAACTCCACCTCGTCAGCCTGTACTTCCAGGCTGTAGCGCTGCTGGCCGTCGTTGCCGGTGTAGTTCTGAAGCGTCAGAGTGCCCGACACACCCACCTTGCGGCCCTTGGCCAGGTATCGGTTGCAGTTTTCAGCCAGTTGCCTCCAGGTAGTAACGCGGAAGAAGTCAGCTTCCGGTTGCCCCGCTTCGGCGCTTTGGCGCCTGCGGTTGACCGCCACCGTAAAGGTGCATACAGGAACTCCGGATTGCGTACTGCGCAGTTCCGGATCCCGGGTGAGGTTTCCAATTAGAAAAATCTTGTTCATCGGGGTGCCCCTCTACTCCTCGTCAGGGACGATCTCAGCCGCCATGGCCGGCGCTTCAGCCGGTGCTGCCAGTGGGGCAGGCCGCTGGGAGCGGGGCTTGACGTTGGACCGCTTGTGCTCAACGCGGGTGATCAGGTAGCGCATGACCTTGTCGTCAATCTGCATGTTGCGCTCCATCTCCTTGGGGAAGGCCGGATCAGCGGAAAAATAGGTGAGGACATAATAGCCCTCGGGCTTGTCATCCACCAGGTATGCCAGGCGGCGCTTGCCCCATTCTTCAACCTTCTCCACCTTGCCGCCGTGCTGGGCGATCAGCGCGCTGTAACGCTCGATCAACTCCTTGCGCGGCTCTTCCTCAACAGCCGTGTCGATGATGTAAAGCAGTTCGTAATCCATCTCTTTCACCTCCTCATGGACATATGGCGCCATGGCTTGCATGGCGCAAGGATGTGCCAATT
>JAAYJP010000013.1 GCA_012522875.1 Clostridiales bacterium
AAAAAACAGGCTGGCATAAAAGTGCTGAAGTGACCTCATCCCATCATTCTCTCCCTCTCTGGCCATCCGCGCTTTGTCCAGCGCGGGGAGGGTCCGCTTGTTCCCTTTCTGTTGCAGCAGCAGCGGGGAGAGGCACCAGGCAGGAAGGCGTCTCCCAAGCCAGGCGCCCGGGCAGGCACTCAAGGCGAAGGACCCCAGGCGGCAAAAGGCAGGGCCGCATCGCTTGCTGTGGCATGATGTCTTGCCATTTAGTTGACATATCAACCAAATAGGGCTACCGTAAGAGCGTCTGATGAGGAGGGCATATGAAAGTGCCAACGATGCAGGAGTTCTGGAAAAAGCTGAAATGCCTTTTAAGCCTGTCCAGGTCAGCCATCAATGACAGGCTTGGCCAGCTGGGCCTTACAAGCGCGGCCGGCGATATCATCTTCCACCTGAGCGGGGAAGAATCGGGTTTGCCGCAGGAAACGCTGTGCCAGCGGCTGAGTATCGGAAAAGCCGCTATCTCCCGCACGGTTGACGCGCTTGAACAAAAGGGACTCGCGCAAAGAGCAAGGCATCCCGGGGACGCGCGCTCCTTTTTGGTCAGCCTGACAAAAGAGGGCTGGGGCATCAGCGCCCAGGTCAGGGCGGCCTATGACAGTGTGTTCCGGGACATCAGCCGCGGCATCAGGAAAGAGGATCTGGCGAATGTTTCCCTGCTGCTGGACCGCATCCTGCGCAACATGGCCGGGGAGAAAACAGGGCAATGATCAACATTTTCCTTCAAGGCTTCGCCCTGCTGCTGATATACTTCGCCGCCGCGGCCGCCCTGGCATTGCTCGCGCGAAAGCTGATGAAAATGCCCAGGGAGATTTTCCGCAAGGCGCTCCACCTGGTACTGCTCTTTTCCCTCCCGGTATTCCTGTATGCCTTTCCCGCCTGGCACCTCTCCGCGCTGGCCGCAGGCCTGTTCGCTCTGACCGTTCTGCCGATACTTTCCTTCGGCGAGCGGTTTGACGGGTACTCCGAGCTGCTGACGCAGCGAAAGGATGGGGAGATCAAAAGAAGCCTGATGCTTGTCTTCCTGATGTTTGCCGTGATCATCAGCGTCTGCTGGGGCTGGCTGGGAGACCGGATGCTGGCGGCCGCCTGCGTTTACGCATGGGGCTTTGGGGACGGCGCCGCGGCGCTGGTGGGCAAGCGCTTTGGCCGGCATTACCTGCAAGGGCGGATGATTGAGGGCCGAAAGAGCCTGGAGGGAACGCTGGCGATGTTTGCCGTGTCTTTCTTCGCGGTCTTCCTCATTATGGTGTTCCGGGGCGGCCTGCCGCTGAAGCATTGTTTTGCCATCGCGGTTATTGCCGCGCTGGTCAGCGCCGTAGTCGAACTGTTCACCCTTGGGGGTTATGATACCTTTACCTGCCCCATGGCCGCGGCTTCCGTCATCATTCCCTTGACCTTGTTCCTGGAAGGAACGCCGCTTTGAAAAAGACATCCGGTGAGCGGACCCTCCTGGCATCCGTGCTGCTGAGCGCACCGGGCCCCCTGGTGGTTGGCATCGGCCTGGTGGCGGGAAGGTCCTCAACGCAATTGGCGGATTTTGTCCGCCGCACCGCTGAGCTGGCCGCCATCATTGTCTCCTGGCTGATGTTTCGGTTACTGAAACGGGATAACGCAGAAGATAAAGCCAGGAAAGCAAAGCTTGAGAGAACCGCTTCCCGGGGTGTGGGGCTGGCGATGTGCCTGGGCGGGGCTGCCATGGCGCTGCTTGCCTTTCTGCCGGACACGGGGGATAAGGGCAATGTACTGCCCGGCCTGGTGATTGCCCTCCTGGGTGTTGTGACCAACAGCTGGTTTTGGTTTCGCTACAACAGGCTGGACCGAAGAGACCCCAGTGCTATCCTCAATGTTCAAAGCCGCCTTTACCGCGCCAAAACCCTGGTGGATCTTTGTGTTGCTGCGGCGCTGTTATCCGTAGCCATTTTCCCCGGCTCCAGCCTCGCTGCCTATATGGACGCCGCGGGGTCCCTGGTGGTGGCCTTATACCTCATCCTGAGCGGCGCCAACATCCTCCGGGGCAAATCGCGGAACGCCCGTAAAGCTGAGGCAGGAAGATGAACAAATCAAACATCGCCCCGGAACTGCTGCCGCTCAGGTTCATGAGGCCCGTGCTCTGGCGGCCGCTGCTTCCCATCATCAACATGATACTGCGTGCGCTGCCCCACCCTTCTGGAAGGGAAGTCAAAGTCAAAAAACATACCATCACCTCCAGGTCCGTCGAAATATTCACGGCAATAACAATTGAGCCCGCGGGGCTTGCCCGCCCGTCACCCTGCCTGGTTTTCTACCATGGCGGCGCGTTTATGCTCAGGGCCGCCCCCCATCATTATGCCCTGGCGAAGCAGTTTGCCCTAAAAACCCCCTGCAGGGTCATCCTGCCGGATTACAGGCTTGCTCCCCGCCATCCCTTTCCCGCGGCTGTGGAGGACTGCTATGCCGCGTATGAGTGGGCCCTCACAAATGCCAGGGCACTGGGCATTGACCCGGGCCGGATCGCCCTGGGCGGTGACAGCGCCGGGGGAAACCTGGCAGCGGCCGTGAGTATGATGGCACATGACAGGAAGATCCCTCAGCCCTGTTTCCAGATGCTCCTTTATCCGGTTATTGACCGCAGAATGGAAAGCGGCTCAATGCGGGCCCATCAACGCACTCCGATGTGGAACGCGCGCCTGAACCGGAGGATGTGGGAAACCTACCTCCCCAAAAGCACTGATTGCCCTGTCCACTATGCGTCATTGATGGAAGCCCCCTCCCTGAAAGGCCTTCCGGACACCTACCTGGAAACAGCGGAAACAGATCCCTTGCGGGATGAAGGCATCGCATTTGCGCAGGCGCTTGGGGCCCAGGGGGCAGCCGTGCAGCTCTGCCAGGTCAGCGGCGCGCCCCACGGCTTTGACCTGATGAAAAACAGCAGCCTTGCCAAACGGTGCGTTGAGGATCGGGTCACTGCGTTAAGGCAGGCGTTTGTCTCCGAAAAGTATTAAAGCAGTGCGGCGCTTGCCCATCGGAATCAGCCGGCAAAACCCGCGTGCAAAGCAAACCGGAAGCGCGCCAATGGGCGGAGGAGGCTCCGGCGCCTGCTTGTCCCTTTTTAAGGGAGGGTGAGGCCTTTGCTGCTTTGTTTTAACAAGGAAATGGAGACCTGTTGTTTTCAGGTGACCTGTGCAGCGATGGTCAAACCTGGCGTCTGCTGCCGGCATCAGGGTGAACCGCTTGATCCCACTGCGCCTTAAGAGACGCCATCCACT
>JAAYJP010000139.1 GCA_012522875.1 Clostridiales bacterium
CCGTTGATCCGGGCGGAGCGGCCGGTGCCGTCTGTGATCACCTGCTTGAGGATATCCACCGTCAGCCAGGCGGTGGAGGGCTTGTACACCTGGCGGCGGTCCTGGCCGGCATGGGCGTCATAGAGCACTTTGCCATGCTTATCCATGATGCCCAGGAAGCTGATGGGCTGCTGGTAGACGCCGCCGTTGCCCAGCACGCCAAAGGCGGTGGCCATTTCAAGGGGCGTGAGGCCGGAAGCGCCAAGGGCCACCCCGAAGGGCGTGGCAGCGATGTGCTCCTCCGCGGCACCCAGCCGGCGCAGATAGTCTGCCGCACGGTCCACGCCCACATAGTTCATCATCACCCAGGCAGCTGCTGTGTTGTCGGATTTGACCAGAGCCGTCCGGAAACTCTCCGGCCCCCGGTAGCTGCTGCCGCCATAATTCTCAGGCCACGAATCCCGCCGGTCGCTCCCCAGCCATCCGCTGATGGGAAGCGGCATATTGTAGGCCACCGAGCCGCCGCCCGCCCCCATGTCGAAGGCTGGCGCATAGACCGTCAGCGGCTTGATGGAGGAGCCCACGGGCATGTTCATGTCCACCGCGCGGTTCAGGGTTTTCCGGGCGTCAGGCGGCGTGCGGCTGCCCACGATGGCCTTGATCTCCCCGGTGCGGTAGTCGATAATGGCGGCGCCCGCCTGGGGCTGGATAATGTCCGCAAAGGTGCCGTCAGGGTTCTTGGCGCGGTAGATTTCTGTGCCCGGGTCCCTCAGGGCAGGGTAATCCCTGTAGTTGTAGAGAGTGTCCTCCAGGGTTTTCTGCATCTGCGTATCCAGTGCCAGGTAAACCTTATAGCCGCCGGTGCGCAGTTTGGTCTCCATTTTCCCGCGGTTGCCAGAGGTGTTCTCCAGGCCTTCAAGCTTCAGCAGCGTCTGTACCACATCCCGGACCGCATACTCCACATAATGCGCATAGGGATAAAGGGACTCCCCCTGGGGATCGTCCTTAAGCACTGTGGCTGTGTCCACACCCTGGGCTTCGGTGAACTCGGCATGGGTGATCATCTGATGCTCATACATCACCCTGAGGACATAATTGGTGCGGTTGTTGGTGATGGCTGCGTAGTCGGTGCCTTCAGCCTGCCGGGTAAAGAAATTTCGCCGGCAGTTGTAATAGTAGGGGTTGGTGGTCATCCCGGCCAGCATGGCACACTCCCTGAGGGTCAGCTCCTGGAGCTCTTTGCCGAAGTAGCCTTCGGCTGCCACCTTGACTCCATAGTAGTTCTCCCCCAGGTAGATGGTGTTGAGGTAACTCTCCAGGATTTCGTCCTTGGTGTAGCGTGTCTCCAGCTGAAGCGCCAGGTAGGCCTCCTGTATTTTGCGCTTATAGCTCTGCTCGAAGGAGAGCAGGGTATTCTTGATCAGCTGCTGGGTGATGGTGGAACCGCCCTGCTGGGAGCCGGAAATGAAGTTGGTGGCAAAGGCGCCGATGATGCGTTTGAGATCGACCCCGCTGTGGCCATAAAACCGCACATCCTCCGCCGCTACAAAGGCATTTCTCAGGTAATGGGGCATGGTATCGATGCCCACCATGATGCGGTTTTCAGTGCCCTTGTAGTCGGTGATAAGGTTTCCGTCGCGGTCATAGAAGAAGGAGGTCTGGTCCTGGTCGCTGATTTTGGCGATATCCAGCACAGGCGCTGTCTCCACATACGCTTTGGCAATGCCGACCACCGCGCCAATGCCCGCAAGGCCTGCCAGGAGCACCACCAGAAAAAGCATCTGGAAGGTGTTGATGATGACCGCCAACACGAAGCTGGGCTTGCGCGTGCGGCGCTTGAACAGCCTGTGGCGGGGATAGTCCTCCCGGTTTATCAGCGCCCCTTCGCTTTCGAAGGGCCTGTTGTCAAAGAGCCTGTTGATGGTCCGTCCTCCTGTGCTCAGGTTTGTGGCAATTATATCACAAAGCGTAACGTCCGTCCCATCGCCGCCAAAAAGCCGGTCACCATTGACAAAACAGCCCCGGAATGCTTGACACTCCCAGCCAGGTGCTGTAAGATGTCTGTAATAATTTGGGTTCCGGCCAAAGCGCGCAAAGCGCGCTGGAAGGAGGGATGGGCAGAATGAATGCCCTGATAGCGCATAAACGCCGCGCCGCAGTCATTATTGTGGCCCTCACCGTGTTGCTCCTTTTGCCAGGCGCTTTTGCGGCCTCTGTCGAAGCGGGCCTCACTTTTACCCTGAGCGTGGAGCCGTCCAGCCTCACAGCACCCGGTACGGTCACGGTGTCTGCCCGGGTATCAAACGCCGGGGAGGAGGACATCACCGTTCCCCTGTCACTGAAGGACCCGGATGGCAGGCTGGTCACCTCCTTTGGTGACGGCGGTTCCCTGTTCCCCCTGAAGTCCGGGCAGAGCATGCCCTGGCAAGGGCAGTACCAGGTCAGCCAGGCACAGCTGGACGAAGGCAAACTGGTCTATACCCTCAACTACAACAAAACCGACGCGCAGGGCAACATCGTGGAGCACAACCTGCCCGCCACCGCTGAAATCGCCTTTGCCGGCGAAAGGGTGGCCCTGAAGGTAACCCGCACCATCACCCCGGAGGTGGTTCGCCGCACCGGCGAGGTCACCATCCTTTATGACCTGGTCAACCAGGGCAATGTGCCCCTCACCAACATCCAGGTCCGGGAGAACCGGCTGATCTCTACCCGCATCCAGACGGTGGCTTCCCTGGCCCCCGGAGAAAGCGGGCAGGTCACCTTTTCCAAAAAGTCGCCCACGGCAGACCTCACCAGT
This sequence comes from Clostridiales bacterium, assembly GCA_012522875.1. Classification (GTDB taxonomy): domain Bacteria; phylum Bacillota; class Clostridia; order Christensenellales; family Aristaeellaceae; genus UBA6115. The sequence goes on from JAAYJP010000139.1 coordinate 2,777, forward strand.
TCCGCCCAGGTGACTTACCGCCAGGAGGGGGAACGCACCACCCAGCAAGTGACCATCGCCCCCGTGCAGATCCCCCTGGCCAGGCCGGCCCTGAACTACACGCTGACCAGTGACAAGCAGCAGGTCAACATCGGAGAAACAGCGACGCTGACGCTCACCCTCAGGAACGCCGGGAACATCTCCTACTCCAATGTCACCGTCACCGACCCTCTCCTGGGCGAAGTGTTTTCCAACCTCACCATCCCCGCCGGCCAGACTGTTGAGCGGACCAAGGAGGTCACCCTCAATGAGACGACCACCTTCAAGTTTACGCTGAACCTTCAGGACAATACTGGGGTCACCCAGCAGGAGGTGGTGCCCGACCTCAAGGTTTCCGCCTATGCGGAAGGCCAGATGCTCCGGCTAAACCTGATCCTCACAGCCAGCAGGGATTCCATTTCCGAAATCCCGGGGGACATCACCTTTGACCTGGTGGTGACCAATGACAGCAACAATGAGGCCAAAAGCATCCGGATCGTCCATGGCGGCCAGGATATCTACACCATCAATGTCCTGGCACCCGGGCAGAGCATGACCGTTTCACGGGACTATAAGCTGTCCCAGGCCGGGAAGTTCCGTTTCTCCGCTGTCGCCACGGATGTCCAGGATACTCAGATGACCTTCGAATCCAACACCCTGGATATCGCCTATGTGGCGCCTACTGTTGCGCCCACCCGGGAGGTAGTGGTGACCCCCGATCCCCTGGTGACGCTGACACCGGTGCCCCAGGACTTTGCCCAGGACAGCGCCAGCGCCGGGGCGCGCAACGCGCTGTTCATCGCCAGCCTGGCTGTGGGGGTTCTGTTTGGCCTGTCGCTGATCCTCTTCGCCATCAGCTCTGTAGCGCGCGCCCGGGCCAGGGCCAAGAGCAACGCCGCCTATGATTCCTTTGAAGTAAGCGGCACCCGCGACTACACCGCCCCTCCCACGGAAACGCCTGCCGAGACCGCTGCGGAGGCCACTCCCGAAGGGGCCAAAGAGCCCGGGGAAGCGGCTGAGCCGATCACGTTGCCCCACGAGAAATACCTTGCCCAGAAAGGCGAAGCCGCCAAAGGGGACACTGCCCCCGTGGCACCGCCGCCTGCCAGCGATGACGGCGGCAGCAGTTACCGGCTTACCCGGGAGGATTCCCAGCCGGCCGGCAAGCTGGATGATTCCGATGCCGATTCCGAACCGCGCAAGCGCCGGGCCACCCGCCGCAAGGACGGGGACGAGTAAGGCGGGACATAAACCCTCAAATGCCTAAAAAAGCGGCGAAACCCTGCCGCTTTTTGGCTTCAACAGCATAAGGAGTTACTGATGAAATATTTCATATTCATGCTGCTGGCGGCCTCCTGGCTGTTCCTTGCGGCGCGCCCTGCCCGGGCGGAAGGCCTGGTGCCCAACTATCCCCGCCTTTCACCTGAAGAACTGAAGCAAAAAATCAGCGACCAAAGTTTCCGCGTGACCCAGCAGGGGGAGACCGAGCGCCCCTTCACCGGCGAATATTGGGATGAGGAGCGCCCCGGTATCTATGTGGATGTGACCACCGGAGAGCCGCTGTTCTTTTCCTTTGACAAGTATGACGCCGGTTGCGGCTGGCCCAGCTTCGTTAAACCCATATCTGAAGACCTGATCAAAGAATACAAGGACCTGTCCCATGGGATGGTGCGCACAGAGGTCAAGAGCCGTTCCGGAGACGCCCACCTGGGCCATGTCTTCACCGATGGCCCCGTGGACCGGGGCGGCCTGCGCTATTGCATCAACTCGGCTTCCCTCACTTTTATCCCCTTTGAGGAGATGGAAACGAAAGGCTACGGCTACCTCATCCCCGCCTTTGAAGCTGAGCAGCCGTCCGACTGAAAACGATCATGGCGTGATAATCTGGTTTTCACCCGTTACGCTGTCCTCCAGCACCATCTGGCGAAACAGGCAGCGCAAACCGCCTGAAGCGATGTCCTGATGGTGGTGGCCGAAATACCACTTCCTGTAGCGCCCGGAAGCGTATATCCTGTCCAGCATAAAGGCGGGATGGGCACGGCTTCCGGGTGTTTCTTCCATATGGGTGTAATAGCTTTCCGAGGGCATGCGCAGGGGGAAGCC
>JAAYJP010000140.1 GCA_012522875.1 Clostridiales bacterium
AAGGTGGAATAACCGAAAGCCTTGATCAGGTTTTCTGAGATGCCAATCAAAAAGGCCCCCACCACCGCTCCTGGAATGGACCCGATGCCGCCAAACACGGCCGCCACAAAGGCCTTCAGCCCCGGCATAGCGCCAACTGTGGGGGTTACGGTTGGGTAATTGGTAAAGTACAGGAGCGACCCGACAGCTGCCAGGAAAGAACCTATGATAAAAGAAACAGAGATGACCCGGTCTATCTTGATCCCCATGAGTTTGGCGGTTTCAAAATCCCGGGACACGGCACGCATGGCCATCCCGGTCTTGGTATGGTTGATGAGCTGCAGCAGCAGCAGCACCAGCGTCACGGTGAGAACCGGCGTTACGATGGTGACAATTTTGGTGGTGGAGGAAAGGATGGTCACCGAGTTTGACAGCCAGGGTATCACCGGGTATTGCTTGGCCAGGCCGCCGGTCACATACCACATCAGGTTTTGCAGCAGGTAACTCACGCCAATGGCGGATATCATAATGGACATACGCGGGGCTTCCCTCAGGGGCTTATAGGCCACCCGTTCCACCGCGAAGCCCAGCAACACCGTCAGGATGATGGTCATTGGGATGGATACAACCAGCGGCATGGTGGCGCTCATATAGACTATAAAAAAACCGGCCACTGTGAAAATATCGCCGTGGGCGAAGTTGATAAGCCTGAGGATACCGTAGACCATGGTATAGCCGATAGCGATCAGCGCGTACTGGCCTCCCACAGAAACACCGGCCAGAATATAAGGGAAAAGACGTTCAAACCCATTCACCCAGATTTGCCCCCATTTCTTTCAATAAGGGGGCGCTGTCCCCAATGGCGCCAGCGCCCCCTGTTTGGCAATAGGTTGATTACTGGATGCTGGTGGTAGTGACGAAAATGTAGTTGAGGGACTGGGTATCCGCGATCTTGATGTAGGCGATATCTTTCTTGGCATCACCGTTTTCATCAAAGACGATCATCCCCGTCACCCCGTCATAGGAGACGGACGGCAGGACCTCGGCAATCTGGTCCTTGCTGCCGTTTTCGGTCGCCTTGATGGCTTCCACCGCCGTCATGTAGGCATCATAGCCCAGGGCTGAGACCGCCGCGATGATGTCATTGCCGCCGTTGTTGGTCAGGTTCTGCGGGTTGGCGTTGAGCCAGGCTTTGAAGCCCGTGACGAAATCCTTGGAGACCTGGCTGGCGTTCTCGTCATTCTCATCAAAGAAGTCGGAGAAGTAAACTTTCAGTTCAGACCCCTGAACCGCTTCCAGGATGACGGAGGATGCCCAGGTATCTCCGGCAACAAAAGGAATCGCCAGGTTCATGGATTTGGCCTGTCCCAGCATCAGGGACGCATAGGTGGTGGAGCTGGGGGAGAAGATGACGCCCGCGCCCGCGTTGACAGCGTTTTGCAGGTAAGCGGTGAAGTCACTGGTGCCTTCCGGGAAGGTGTCGGCAACCACTGTGCCGCCCAGCTTCTCAAAAGCGCGGGTGAAGTAGTTGACCAGGCCGGCGCCATAGTCCTCGCCCAGCATATTGAGCGTGTAGGCCACCTTGACGTCCAGGTTGTTGAAGGCGAAGTTGGCCAGCACATCCCCCTGGAAATCATCGGTGTAACAGATGCGCCAGTAGAGCGGGGAGCCCAGGGTGACGCCCGGGTTGGTGCAGGAAGCGCCGATGGCGGGGATGCCTGCGGCCTCAAAGATGGGCGCCGCTGCCATGGAAGCACCGGAGCCGTAGGTGCCCAGCACCACGTTGACATTGCGGCTGACCAGGGTCTGGGCCGCGGCGGGTGCCTTGTCAGCGGAGGTCTGGTTATCCACTTCGCTGACCTCAAGCTTGTAGGTCTTGCCACCCAGTTCCACGGAGCCAACCAGGCTGTTGGCGTAGTACATACCAAGGGTTTCCTGCTTGCCGCCTGCGGCGTTGTCGCCGGAAGCAGGCTCAAAGATGCCAATGGTGATGGTTCCGGCGTAATTTTCTCCAAGGGCCAGAATCGGCAGCGCCAGCATCAGGACCAGCAACAGGGCCAGGGTCTTTTTCATGATGTGGACCTCCTTTGCAGATTAAGAATGATTATAACCTGTCGAATAGGGCGTGCGCAATGGCGAAAGAGCAGTTTAGTCGGAATATGCAGCAAATATGCAAAAGCAGCGTGTTACATAGCGGGTGCGGACCATAAAAAGCTTTCCGTCCTGGAATGCAGCGATTCCCTCCTTTGTTTTTGCATTTTTCATGCCCAATATAGCATAGTCGCTCCCGATGGGCAAGAAAAAGCTGTTGCAGCATGGCAGTGGTTCCAGGCGCTGATTGAAAACGCGGGGCTCCGCTGTTATGATAGGCAGGCATAGTAACGACAGCAAGGCGGCAGGCGGCATGAAAGCGATCGAAAACGGCATCATCCTGACCCCGGACGGTCCCC
>JAAYJP010000141.1 GCA_012522875.1 Clostridiales bacterium
CCGATCATGGATATCCGGACAGGCGCGGCCGTTTCCCTTGAGGCCCTGGCCAGGCTCCGTGCGCCGGATTTGGGGCTGGTTTCCCCGCTGGAGTTCATCCCCATCGCCGAAAAAACCAAGCTGATCATCCCCCTGGGGGAAAGCGTCTTCCGCCAGGCTTTTGATTTCATCCGCCGGCTGGGCGAACACGGGCATGGCGATATCAGCGTTTCCGTGAATGTTTCATTGATCCAGCTCCTCAAGCCTGATTTTGCCCGGGAGCTGGCGGAGATGATGGCAAGGATGAGCATCAGCCCAACGAGCCTCGGGATAGAAATCACCGAATCCATCTTCGCCTCGGACTACGCTGCCGTCAACCGCGCGGTCCAGGCGCTCAGGGAAGCCGGCATCCGCATCTCCATCGATGACTTCGGGACGGGCTACTCCTCCCTGGCCCGGCAAAGGGAGATGCAGTACGATTGCCTGAAAATCGACAAATACTTCGTGGATCAGCTCATGGGCGCGGATCCGGGGAGTTCGATGGTGGGCGAAATCATCGCCATGGCGCACAACAGGGGCCACTGTGTGGTCGCTGAAGGGGTTGAACACCAACAGCAGCTGGACCTTCTCCGTGAGCTTGGCTGTGACAGGATCCAGGGATTTTTGATCGCCAATGCGCTCAATGAGGAGGAGGCCCTGGGCTTTTTGAACAGGAACGGGGGCCATGGCAGCCATCCGGGGGATGCCGGGAGCGGGGTGCAGGATGGCTAAGGGCAGCATTTCCCGCTGGGCCAGCAGATACCTGACAAACAACCACCACTTCACCAAGTCCCACCCGCTTTACAGGAGGGTGTACCTGCTCAACGGTATCCTGACCGTGATGCTCATTTTCTGCTCCTTTTTTGTGGCTGTCGATGTTCTCTTCTTCAAATTGTACACGGCCGCTTTGGTCAATGGGGCCGCCGTTGCCTTTGCCCTTTTCGCGCTGCTCTATTTCAAAAGGACCAACCGGTATGAAGTGGTTGCCCATATCTCCGTCCTGGCCCTGGTCATGGGCTTGCTTGCCTTTTTCCTGACCACGCAGAACCAGCATTATGGATTTGTCTGGCTGTCCATTTTCCCGCCGATTACTTTCTTTTTGCTCAAGCGCACTGCGGCGCGGGTCGTCACGGGCCTGTTCGGCAGCATCATGCTGTATGTTCTGTTTTCCAACGCTTCCAGCTGGGGCCCGTCGGAATTTGGCCTCCCGTCCATCCTCAACATCCTGGGGGCGGGCGCGTCCCTGCTGTTCATGGTGTCCTATTACGAATACACCATCGAGGCGGTCTGGAACGAGCACGACACGGCCAACCGGCTGCTGGATGAAAACAAGAAGGCCCTGCGCCTGCTCCTGGATTCGTCCGCTGAAGCCATTTTTGGCGTTGATGAAGCGGGAAACTGCACTTTCTGCAACCGGAGCTGCCTGAACATGCTGGGATATCCGGATGAAGGAGAGCTGCTGGGGAAAAACATGCATGCCCTGATCCACCATTCCCGCCCCGACGGCACGCCCTTTCCCAGAGAGGACTGCAGGATCCTCAAAGCATACGCGGACAGCAAGGGCACCCAGGCGGAGGATGAGGTGTTCTGGCG
>JAAYJP010000142.1 GCA_012522875.1 Clostridiales bacterium
GGCTGCTTGGCGCGGTCATAGCCCTCCCCCTTAGGCGGCGCGTCCGGCAGCCACTGGCGAAAGGGCACCACAAAGGCAATGCCCTTATAGCGTTTGTCCATCCTGAACTCATCTTTCATGGCGGTGAAGAGTTGCTGGCTGAGGTCTTGGGTTACCCCCAGCATCAGCACCTCTTTATGGACCTCGCTGATGCCCAGAAAACTGAGGATGGGTGAAGGGTTGGTCCCTTCCCCGGCAAAGATGGTGCCTCCCGCGACACCTTTCTCCCGGGCCCAGTGCAAGAGGGCCCCCGCCTTGCCGCGGTCTACCACGGCAAAGAACAATGCGTCTGGAATCAAACAAACCCCTCCCCTCCAGCGCATACAGAAAATAAAGTGCCGTGGGATGTGCAGTTGCATACGCTGTGACCTTATTATACTAGCATAGATTTCCCGGATATGCCATTGGATAAACAAGCAGAACGAGGGTCTGGAGAGGTCAGCCTTCCGGCGCGGTCCCTGCCTCAACCCCAGGCGCATGGGCTGGCAGGCATACCGTGATCCGGGTGCCCACACCCTCCCGGGAATAAACATCGAAATAGCCGCTGTGGCGGTCCACGATCCATTTGGCAATGGCCAGGCCCAGGCCGGTGCCCCCGCCCTGCCCACGGACACGGGCCGGGTCGGCGCGGTAGAATCGCTCAAAGATATGGGGAAGGTCCTCCCCGGCGATGCCGGCGCCGTTATCCTGAACAGACAGGCAGGATTCGCCCTTGCCGTTCTTCCGGCAGCCAAGGGTGATGATGCTCTCCCGGGGAGAGAATTTGGCAGCGTTGTCCGCCAGGATGCGCAAGGCTTGTTTGAGCATCACCTCATCCCCCGAAACGGGCAGGGGACCATCGGCCTTGAGCCGGTAATGGTGCGTTTTGTCAATCAGCAGATATTCTTCGTATGCCTCCCGCACCAGTTCAGCCAGGTCAAGGGGAGCGGGGGAGAAGGTGTTGCGGCCGGAATCCCCCCGGGCCAAAAAGAGCAGCTGTTCCACCAGGCGCTGCATATTGTCCGCCTCCTGCTGGATCGCCGCCACTGATTCCGCCATCACCTGGGCATCGTCTTTGCCCCAGCGGGAAAGCAGATCCGCATACCCCCGGATGACGGCGATGGGGGTGCGCAGTTCATGGGATGCGTCTGACACAAAGCGCGTCTGCTGGCGGTAGGACTCGTGCATGCGGCCGATCAGGTTGTTGACGGCGGTCTCAAGCCCTGTCAGCTCGCTGTTGCCCATGGAAATCCGGGCTCCGGGGCTCTGCACGCTCAAGGAGTCAATGGCGTCCTCCAGCTGGTGATATTTCTGCTCGTCAAACTGGAGGGTGCTCAACTCCTGTGCGGTGGCTGCCATGGCCCGAAGGGGCCTCAGCAGGTTCCCGGTGCGCCGGCGGAAACCTGCATACATCAGGAGGATGAAGGGTACCTGCACGGCGATGCCGGTTAATACCATAGCGCCAAGGTCCCTGAAATAAGCGCCCAGGGCGATGGTATGCTCCAGCCCTTCGCTATCCACAATCCTGTAGAAAGCGCTGTTCAGGCTGGTAAACCAGCTGCCGGTGCTCCCGGCGGACAGTTCCCGCCCGATCTTGACTGACCAGGCCGGCCCCAGGGCAGCTTTTTCAAATGTCAGCAGATGAAGGGCAAAAGCCAGGGCCGCCAATAGGGCGTTTGCCAGAAGGAGCAAAAACAGTGCGCGCATCAGGAAGCTGCGGTTCACCTGCCGGGCGATGGAACGCACACGCTTGGTCTCGGTCACTCAAATCTCCTCCCTGACCACATACCCCAGGCCCCGCACGGTGTGGATGAGCTGCTGGCCGGCCTTTTCTCCGATTTTGGCCCTCAGGTAGCGGATATACACATCCACTACATTGGTCTCTCCCAGATAATCATAGCCCCACACCCGCTCCATCAGCACATCCCGGGTGAGGACAATGTCCTTGTTTTCCATGAGCACCTGGAGCAAGGAGAACTCCCGCCCTGTCAAATCCACGTTTTCGCCCGCCACCGTGAGGGTGTGCCGGGCGACGTCCAGAACCAAGGGGCCTATCACCAGCTGGGGCAGCGCCTGGGCGTTTTTCCTGCGCAGGGCGGTGCGGATGCGTGCCAACAGCTCTTCAATGGAGAACGGCTTGGTGATGTAGTCGTCAGCACCCATGTCCAGGCCGGTCACTTTGTCCATCACCGCGTCCCGGGCGGTGAGCATGATGACCGGGACATCAGAGGTTTTTCGCAGGCGCCTTAGGACTTCCAGGCCATTGAGCCCCGGCAGCATGATGTCCAGCAGCACCAGGTCAAAGCCGTTGCCCTCGGCCAATGCCAAGCCCTGCCGCCCGTCCTCAGCCTTGGTCACCGCATAGCCCTCATGCGTGAGTTCCAGTTCCACAAAGCGGGCGATACTCACTTCATCCTCCACCAGCAGGATTTTCTGCATCTTGTCCTCCTCCCTGCCCAAATAGACTGCCCGGCAAAAGTATACCTTCTGCCGGGCTTGTGCGCCAGCCTGTGGGGCTTAAGCCTTGTTTTCCGGGGCTTTGGCGCCGGTCTTGATGCTCTCAGCGGCATCAGCCGCCTTGTCCATGGCCAGGTTCACGCTCTCGGCGACACCCGCGCCCTGGATGCGGTAGCGGAAGCCGAAAAACAGGCCAATGACTGCCAGGGGCACGACACCCCAGAACATGAAGATCAGCAGCAGGATCAGCACGCTCAGCGGCAGGGCGAACACCTCTTTCCCTTGGCGGGACACCTGAATGGTGATCTTGTTGGCCTTGTTGATCAGTTCAGCCAGGAAGCTGAAGAAGCGGCTGAGCATTCCCTTCACATCGGTTTCCC
>JAAYJP010000143.1 GCA_012522875.1 Clostridiales bacterium
CAATAGGAGGCGCCATGGCATTCTGGTTTTCTGAGAGCCACACGGACAATGTCAAGCTGGAAATCAAGGTGAATGAACAGCTTTATTCGCGCATGAGCGATTACCAAAAGATCGAAATATTTCAAAGTATTGAGTTTGGCCGCATCCTGACGCTGGACGATGTGATCACACTGACAGAAAAGGATGAGTTTATCTACCACGAGATGATCGTCCATCCGGCTATGGCGGTACATCCGTCTGTGCACCGCGTACTGGTAGTGGGCGCGGGAGACGGCGGTGCGCTTCGGGAGCTGATCCGGTATGAGGACATTGAATCCATCGACCTTGTCGAGATCGATGGCATGCTAGTGGATGCATGCAAGGAGTTTTTACCCTCAACCGCTGTTGGTTACGATGATCCGCGTGTCAAGGTTCATATCCAGGACGGCTTGAAGTTCATCAGGCGCCTGTCTGATACATACGACCTGATCATTGTGGATTCCACCGACCCCTTTGGCCCTGGAGAAATCCTGTTCACCAAGGAGTTTTACGGCAACTGCTACAAAGCCCTCAGGGATCATGGCATCATGGTCAATCAGCATGAGAGCCCCTTTTACAGCTATGAGGCCACTGCCATGAAGCGTGCCCATAAGCGCATCAAGGAGAGCTTCCCCATTCATTCTGTCTATCAGGCACATATCCCCAGTTATCCTTCCGGGCACTGGCTTTTTGGCTTTGCCAGTATCACCTATAACCCGCTTGGGGATCTGAATGCCCAGCGCTGGAATGAGCGGGGCATCGCCACCCGGTATTACAACACGGACCTGCACCGCGGCGCGTTTTATCTGCCGAACTATGTCAAGGATATGTTGGGGGAATAGGCCGGTATTAAACAAGACCCGCGGCGCATAAAGCTTGCATGCGGGTCTTGTGTTTTGCGGCAATGTGGGAAATCAGAATTTCCCCCCCCGCCCTCCATAGGAGGTGCCGCCGCGGGATCCGGTGGAAAACCCACCGCCCCGGCCTCCGCCGGAACTTGATTCAATCCGGGTGCGGGTGACGGATTGATAGAGGAACAAGTCGGAAGACTCAGTGAGATTCAGTGAATTTGCAAGCATATACTGCGCGGCATTTGACTTGTATCTGGCAATTTTGAGTTTGCTCTTCAGGATGAGCGCGTAAACCAGGCCAATGGCCAGCGCAGCGACAAAGATGATGGGGGCGATCTCCATAGTTCTCTCTAAGGGTGTTGCTGGAATCAACAGGCGCCTGACATAACGCAGGTAGTCTGCCATGGCGCCGTGGTAGTCGCCGTCAGACAATTTACCTTGAACCACGCCTGCCAGATCATTGCTTTCCCTGTAGGTCAAGCGTTCTATCCCCGTACCCCGGGCGGCCTCATAATAATCCCTGGTATCAAACATGATAGCGAACAACGCACCGTCAGGATAAGTGCCGGCATCCCTGAAAGCGTGGTAAAAGTCAAAGCTATAGTCCTTGGGCCCCTTGCCCTGGGAATCATTGGTGGTGTGAAGGATCACATCAAACCCGGTCTTCTCATACAGGTCCTCCGCCTTTTGCTGGAGATCCGCAGAGTCATCCGTGCTTAATACCCCGGCCAGGTCACTGACATGAGTGAGCGCCTGCGCATTTAAAAAACCCATAATGAGCAGGAGCAGGCACGCGGCCAAGACAAGAAATCGCTTCATTTTATCACCCCCAGGCTGCTGAGTGCATACATCGCCGCGATTCCAATAGCGGCAGCCATTCCCGCCATGCCAAACAGGCGGCCGAAAAACTTTGCCTTGGACCAGGGGATGTTGCAGGTGAGTTCACCCGTCTGCCCATTGATAGCAAAGGTATATGTGTTTCCGCCCTTTTTGGTGGTGATTTGCCAGATGGGGTAGAGCACCGGGACAGAGGTGGCATTGCGAAGATTGATGCTGGCACTCTGTGGAATAACTGAAGAATATCCTGATACTGTCTGGCGGAAAGCATCGAGGGTCGAGGTTTTTACACGCTGGTTGGCCCGGTCCTGGGAGGTCTGGGCGTCCACGTCCGCCCGGTTGGCTTGGGCGCCGGAAAGGGTTTCCGGCGCAAAGACAAGGGACTGCTCGGTGTTGAAGGGCTCAATGGACTCCGTGATTTTGTTGTCTATCAAGGTGCTGGCGTCAACCGGCAGTTTCCTGAAACTAAGGGTGCCGGACCGGCGTATCAGGTAGTGTTGTGTGGTGGTAACCCGGTAGTTGCCACTGCGGCTTGTTAATATTCGGGTGCCTCGGTAGGTCATTCTGCCGTCTGCGTCACAGTCAAAGAGCCAATAGGGCACATAAAGCTGACGGATTTCGTCTATTACATTCCGGCTGGTCAAAAACAGGTTGGGAATCAGCTTCCGGTTTTTGAAATAGTCATGGAACATCTGCTCCGCCTGGGCTTTTTCGATCTGAAAGGGAATGATCTCCTGGGGTTTGGTCTCCAGCGTAAATTGCGCAGGGATAACTGACGGACTGCCGCAAAAGGCGCAGTTGGTGGCCACCGTGGTTTCATCAGTAAACAATTCGGCTCCGCAGGAGGAACATGAAAAAAGGCGTGTGCGCGCTGCTTCTTCGGGGGTGAATGCTTCATCCCGGGCGTCCCAGCTCATGTTCTCATATTGGCCATCCTCCTGCTCTATCCGGGCTATCTGGCGTACGGTATCCACATCAAACGCATTGCCGCAACTGCCGCATTCCATTTTCTGGGATTTGCCGTCATAGGTGAGGGGTGCCGCACAGGAGGGACACTTGTAGGTGATGGTGCTCATCCGTAAACCTCGCTTCCCGCAATCGTCCAAACCGGTAAACAATGGGCTTCTTCGGTTATATTACAATCAAGGGCTGGGCTTGTAAAGACGTTTTCAGGAGGCTTGCCTTCCAAGGTGTAGATATGATAGACTGATTATGGTCAAAGATGGTCAACATCTTGGCTGCGTTAAGGAGGAAGAGCATGCGATTGAGCGACGCGATTGAAGAGTTCATCAAGGAGCTATGGATGCCGGATGAGCCTGAGGTTGAACTGAAGCGCAATGAGTTGGCAGAGTATTTTCGTTGCGCACCCTCCCAGATCAACTATGTTCTGTCCACCCGATTCACCCCGGACCATGGCTATGCCATCGAAAGCCGCCGGGGGGGCGGCGGGTTTATCCGGATCATCAGGGTCCAGCGGGGGAGGCGCGAATCATTCCGCTACCTGCTGCAGGACCGGGTGGGTGAGGCAATCAGCGCCCGGGATGCGCAGATTCTCTGTTTGCAGTTGGCTGAGCAGGGTACGATAAGCTTAGAGGACGCGGAGCTCATGAACGCTGCCCTGAAGCCCCAATCCCAGGCCGTCCCGATCCCTGAACAAATGAAAGACACCATCCGCGCCAAAACACTCAAGAACATGCTGCTCTCAATCCTCAGGCGGGCACAGCAGCAGTAAGGAGTTAAGTATGATTTGTGAAGTTTGCCGGAAGAAAACTGCCAATGTGATATTCAAAACCCTTGCTGATGGCCAGTTGGCCACCCGTGCCATGTGTATGGATTGTGCCCAGAATTTACAGCAGGACATGTACCGGGTGTTTATGGCGCTCGGTTTGGGCGCTGAGAGCCAGCCCCACGGCGGACCAATACAAACGGAGTTCGCCGATAAAACCAAGTCCATCATGCCGCGTTATTTGTGCACGTATTGCGGACGCCCCTTTGACGCGCTGGATGAGCATACCATGGCCGGCTGCGCCCACTGCTATGAAGCCATGGAGAAGGGTCTGCGCGTGGTGTTGGAAGCTGATCATGAGCCGGAAGCAACACCCGGAAAGAATCAGCCCAACAACAAGATGGAACTGAAGTACCAGCTGCTGGAAGCGGTAATGAATGAGGACTATGAGGCCGCGGCTCGCCTTCGCGATGAGATCAGCGCCCTGGACAATGCCAGCGTTGTGGAGGGACAGCCATAATTACGGACAACACCATCCTGGCCGGAGAAGCTTTACTGCGCCGGAATTATCAGGATTTGACTTTTTGTCCTCAGGACAATGAAACTGACCTGCTGGAAAGCAGGCGACGTACGGTCAGCGCCATCAAACAAAAGGCACCTGAGATGCGGGTTTACTACCCGACGAATTTAAGTGCCCTGGACCAAACGCGCCTGGCGGAATCATGCCTGCTGCCTGCCTCCTTTGAAAAGATGACAGCGTCAGCACTGGCGAGTGATGAGAAGGAGACGCTTTCAGTTGCGATGAATACAGGGGAGCATCTCCTGCTCCAGGCCCGGGACAAGGCAGGCCACCTTGAAGAGCTGGCTGCGCGTGTGAGGATCCTTGAGAAAAATATTGCCTTGCCTGAACACCCTTATGCTTATGATGAACGCTTTGGCTACCTGTCATTCAGCCCGGTGCTTGCAGGCAGCGGCATTTATGTTTCCCTGGTGATGCACCTGCCAATGCTAAGTTTCCTTAAGCAAGCCAAAGCTCTTTCAGAGACGCTAAAACAACGCTATTATTGTTTTCTCAAGCCCCTGCCTTCAACGGATGGGCCAAACCCGGGCAACTTATACCGCCTGGGAAACGCCTCCGGTTTTGGCCGGGAGGATGAGGGGATCATTCGCCAGGTGAAAGAGGCCGCGATGATGGTTGCAGACAAGGAAGCGTTCCTCAGGGACAAGGCCTTCCACCATGCAAGGGTTACCCCGCTGGCGGACCGGGCGTGGCGGTCTTATGGCATCCTGCGCCATGCCAGGCGCCTTGCCACGGATGACTATCTATCCCTGTGGTCCAGGCTGCGCCTTGGCGCGGTCGCGGGCATCCTGCCCGTGCGTGTGGAGAAAACAGACCATATGCTTGAGTTTGGCGGTGACAGCCGCTATTTGACCGAGGGGGCGGATCGGAAAACCTGCCCTTTCCGCCGGGCGGATGAAGTTCGCCAGGCACTATCAGGAGGATAATATGCCAATTTTTGGACGGTTTGACAATAAAGCGAAGGAAGTCCTGGACTACGCCCAGCAGGCGGCCGTGAACATGCGCCACCGCTACTGGGGAACGGAGCACCTTCTTCTGGGGTTGCTGGCCAAAGCCCAGGATGATATCGCCAATCTGCCTGAAAGCGTGACGCTTCAGGCTGTCCAGGACGCGGTCAGGCAGTTGACGACGGCGGATCAGGAACAACCCAAGGTGCTGGAACTCACCCCCCGCATGAAGCGGGTGCTGGACCGCGCCCTTAACCAGGGACAAAAGAAGAAACAGGTGCCCGTGGGTTCCCTGCAACTATGGCAGGCGATGCTTGAAGAGGAAAACAGTGTGGCTGTGCGTATCCTCACGGTGTTTGGATGCGACCTGGAAGTACTGAAGGAAGAGGCCGAATCCCGGATTGAAGAGGCGGAAGCGCCTGGTGCGGGCAACAAGGAAGAATCCACCCTGGAAAAGAACAGCCGTGATCTGACAGCGCTGGCCAGGCAAGGCAAGCTTGACCCGGTCATCGGACGTGAACGGGAAACGGAGCGCCTGGCGCAGATCCTTTCCCGCAGGACGAAAAACAACCCCGTCCTGATTGGCGCGCCCGGTGTGGGGAAAAGCGCTGTGGCGGAGGGCTTGGCACAGCGGATTCTGGCGGGTGAGGTGCCTGATACCCTGGCAGGCAAACGCCTGATGTCACTTGATTTGGGCAGCCTGGTAGCTGGAACCAAGTACCGTGGTGAATTTGAGGAGCGGATGAAAGATGTGGTCAACGAGGTGAGAAATGACCGCAGTATCATCCTGTTTATTGATGAGCTTCAAAGCATTGTGGGCGCAGGCAAGGCAGAAGGTTCCATTGACGCAGCAGGGATACTTAAACCCGCTCTGGCCCGCGGGGAAGTTCAGTGCATTGGCGCCACAACGCTCGAAGACTATCGCAAGTATATTGAAAAGGACGCGGCACTCTCCCGACGCTTCCAGCCGGTGATGGTGGATGAACCGGACAGCGAACAGTCGCTTCAGATTCTCAAAGGCCTGCGTGAGCGGTACGAAAACCATCACAAGGTTGAAATCACCGACGAAGCGCTGAGGGCTGCGGTACAGTTGTCCAACCGTTATATCAACGATCGCCAACTGCCCGACAAGGCCGTGGACCTGATGGACGAGGCGGCCTCCCGTGTGCGCCTGCGCACGCGCAAGATGCCCCTTGACATCACGCAGCTGACAAATGCCCTGGAGGAGATTCAGCGGGATAAGCGGGACGCTATTGCCAGGCAGGACTACGAAAAAGCCGCCGCACTCAGAGACCGTGAACGCAAAGTGCGCGACGAGATGCAGCAGAAGCGGGAGTCCTGGGACGCGGAGCAGCATGCCCAACGCCCCCTGGTGGGCGAAGAGGATGTGGCAAGTGTTGTGGCCACCTGGACGGGCATTCCTGTGCAGCGCATGACCATGGCAGAATCCTCGCGGCTGATGAAGCTGGAAGATACGCTGCACATGCGCGTTATCGGCCAGGATGAGGCGGTGTCCGCGGTGAGCCGGGCTATCAGGCGTGCCAGGGCGGGCCTGCAGGACCCGAAGCGGCCCCTGGGTTCCTTTATTTTCCTTGGTCCCACAGGGGTAGGAAAGACCGAACTGTGCCGTGCCCTTGGCGAAGCCATGTTTGGTGATGAAGATTCCCTGATTCGTCTTGATATGAGCGAGTATATGGAAAAGCATACCGCCTCCCGCATGGTGGGGTCGCCTCCTGGTTATGTGGGCTATGAGGAAGGCGGTCAGCTCACCGAGCAGGTGCGGCGTAAGCCCTACTCTGTGGTGCTCTTTGACGAGATAGAGAAGGCGCACCCTGATGTGTTCAACATGCTGCTTCAGATTCTCGAGGATGGCCGGCTGACCGACAACATGGGGCGGGTGACCAGCTTCAAGAATACTGTACTCGTTATGACATCAAACGCCGGGGCCCAGCAGATGGCTTCAGGACGCGCTTTGGGTTTTGGCGATCACAGCCAACAGGCCATGGATTACCAAGAAATGAAGACCAAGGTGCTGGACGAGACCAAGCGCATTTTCCGGCCTGAATTCCTGAATCGTCTGGACGAGATCATTGTTTTCCACCCGCTTTCGGATCACCATATTCAGCGGATCGCCCAACTGATGCTCAATAAGATTATCCAGCGCATGAAGGAAAAGGGCATCGCCCTGACCGTTGAAGAGACTGCCGTGGCCTATTTGGCCCGGGACGGCTTTGACCCCCAGTATGGCGCGCGCCCCTTGCGCCGGGCCATCCAGCGCAGGGTGGAGGATGCCCTTAGCGAGGTTCTGGTTTCGGGCAAGCTTGAGGAAGGTGACAGCGTGTGCGTATTCTATGAGCATGAGAAGCTGGACTTTACCATCCAAAAACCGCAGCATGATACCCTTGGCCAGGAGATGCCGGTGGGATAAAGACAATCCAACCGCAGGGGAGGCGCTTTGCTGGTGCCTCCCCGCTTTTTTCATTGCTGTGGTATACTTGAATCGATTGAGGTGATGGTATGTGCGGCAGATTTTTCGTCGCGGTGGATGATCCGGAGCTGCGGCAGATTCTCAGGGAAATCGAAAAAGAAAACAAACGGCGCGGCCTGAGTGGCCTGCCGCCCATCAAAACCGGCGAGGTTTTTCCCACTGAGCATGCGGCCGCTGTCATAGCACCGGCCGGGGGAGGACGCCGTTATGAGCAGATGAAGTGGGGATTCAGCGGATTTGATGGGAAAAGGCCACTGATAAATGCGCGGTCGGAAACAGTACGGGAACGGCCCACTTTCAGGAAGGCTGTTATGGAGAGCCGTTGCCTCATTCCTGCTTCATATTACTATGAATGGATGAAACATCCCGCCATCAGGAAAAAGATCAGGAACATCATGAGGGATCCTCTCTCTACAACCCTTTATATGGCGGGCATATATCGAATGGAATCTTACGATGATGTACCCTGTTTCGTTATCCTGACCCGGAAAGCTGCGAGAGGGATTGAGAATATCCATGACCGGATGCCGGTCATATTGGACCATGAAGAGCAGCAGGAATGGCTGTCAAAGGATGCGAACATCCCGCGGATAATTGAGAAATCGGTTGAAAGGATCTTGAGCACGCCGGAGGATGAGCCTGGCCTGCAATAACGCTTATCAAGTGAATGGGGATAATAGAAATGGCCCGGACAGGGTGTGCACATCCTCTGCCGGATTTGCGGGAATAAGCGGGAGCCTTGGGAATTCAGGGGCAAGGATTGCGGCGGCGCGGAAACAGCCAAGATGGCGAGATACAAAGCCTGGGCCAGCCTTGACCCTTGTGACGGTGAAACGTATAATAGCGCCGTTGGAAGGGGGAGGTCACATGCCGGACAAGAAGACATTCTACATCACCACGCCCATTTATTATCCCAGCGGGCAGATGCATATCGGGCACACCTATACCACTGTGGCGGCGGATGCCATGGCGCGGTTCAAGAAAATGACCGGGTATCAGACATACTTTCTGACGGGCACGGACGAACACGGTCAGAAAATTGAGCGCAGGGCTAAGGAAGCGGGCAAAAGCCCCCAGGCTTTTGTGGACGGCATAGTGGAGGATACCAAGAAGCTTTGGGCGATGATGGAAGTTGAGTATAACGACTTTATTCGTACCACCGATCCCAAGCATGTCCAGGCAGTCCAGAAAATCTTCAAGCGTTTTTACGATCAGGGTGATATCTATGAAAGCGAATACGAGGGAGACTACTGCGCCCAGTGCGAAGCTTTCTGGACGCCTACCCAATTGAAAGAGGGAAGCCTCTGCCCGGACTGTGGCAGGCCCACGGAGAAAGTGCGGGAGAAAAGCTTTTTTTTCCGTATGAGCAAATATCAGGACTGGCTGATCGACCATATCCGGACCCATCCGGAGTTTATCCAGCCTGCCAGCCGCGCCAATGAGATGCTCAACAACTTCCTTTTGCCTGGCCTTCAGGACCTGAGCGTCAGCCGCACCTCCTTTACCTGGGGCGTTCCGGTGGGTTTTGCTCCCGGGCATGTGGTGTATGTGTGGATTGACGCTTTATCAAACTACCTCACAGCGCTGGGCTACCTGTCTGAGGACGACAGCCTGATGAAAGCCTTCTGGCCGGCAGATGTGCATCTGGTGGGCAAAGAGATTGTTCGCTTCCACACCATCTATTGGCCCATTATGCTCAAGGCCCTGGGATTGCCTCTGCCCAGGCAGGTATTTGGCCACGGATGGCTGTTGTTTGACCAGGACAAAATGTCCAAGTCCAAGGGCAATATTGTTTATCCCGGGCCAGTGGTGAGGCGCTACGGGGCCGATGCCTTGCGCTATTACCTCATGCGGGAAATGCCCTTTGGTTCCGATGGCAATTACAGCAATGAAGCGCTGATGAAGCGGATCAACTCAGATCTGGCCAATGACCTGGGCAATCTGCTAAGCCGCACAGTGGCAATGATCGAAAAGTATTTTGAGGGTTTCCTGCCCAAACCTGCGGATTATGAAGCGGTGGACAAGGCGCTTATTGATCAGCTGGAGGCGCTGCCCCAGCTTGTGGAAACCCAGATGAACGCCCTGCAGTTCTCCCAGGCACTCGGGGAAATCTGGCGGGTAATCGGGGAGTGCAATCGTTATATCGACGAAACCCAGCCCTGGGTGTTGGGGCGGAATCCGCAAGGCAAAATCAGGCTTGGTACGGTGCTGTATGTGTTGGCGGAGGCGTTGCGCTATGTGGCCGTGTTGATCAAGCCGGTCATGCCGGCTACTCCGGAGCGGATTTTTACCCAGATCGGCCTTGAGGATCAAGAAGCCCAAAGCTGGGAATCTCTTGGCGCTTTTGGATGGCTTACACCCGGGCTCTTGGTGAATAAGGAAGAAGCGCTTTTTCCCCGCATTGATATATCAGCGGATCTGGCGCTGCTGGAATCGGAGAACGAAGCCGAGCTCAAGGGCAATGCTTCGTTAGCCCCCAGGGAAGACGAGGATGAACAAATCCAGGAATTGTCCGTTGGAATTGAGGACTTTGGAAAGCTGGACCTTCGGGTAGCCCTGGTGCTTAAGTGCGAGAAGGTTGAAAAGAGTGATAAACTTCTGAAGCTAACCCTTAAAGTGGGGGAAGAGGAGCGAACAGTACTTTCCGGCATCGCCCAGCATTATGCGCCCGAATCCCTGGTGGGGAAAAAGGTGGTGCTGCTGAAAAACCTGGTGCCCCGAAAAATCCGGGGGCATTTGTCTCAGGGCATGGTACTTTGCGCCGCAACGGATGATGACAGTGTTCTTAAGGTTCTCACCGTGGACGGTGACATGGAAGATGGAGCGCAGGTCAGTTGACTGGGGAAAGGCTGCTCTTTGATACCCACTGCCACCTGGACGATCCCAAATTTGATGAGGATCGGGATGCGCTGATGCAAAACCTGCCGGGTGAGGGCATCTATGCCTGCCTTTCCTGCGGGTGTGATCTGGCTTATTCACGCGCTTCTGCCGCGCTGGCGCGAAAGTATTCTTTTGTGTATGCAGCGGCAGGTATCCACCCCCATGAGGCGGCAAAAGTGCATCCGGGGGATCTGGACGCTTTGATCGCTTTGTTTGCAGATCCCCGGGTCGTAGCCTTGGGAGAGATTGGGCTGGATTATTACTACGACTTTGCCCCCCGGAAAGTACAGCGGGATCTGCTGGCAGAACAACTGAACCTGGCATACAACATGAAAAAACCTGTGGTCCTGCATGTGCGGGAAGCACAGGGAGAGATGATTTCTCTTCTGGAGGAGCGCAGAGGAAAGCTGCCCGGCGGGGTGCTCCACTCCTATTCAGGCAGCGCTGAGAGCGCGAGGCAATACCTGGAGATGGGCTTTTATATCTCCTTTTCCGGCGCCGTAACCTTTAAAAACGCCGAGAAGGTGCGCCGGGCTGCCTTGGCTGTACCTTTGGACAGGATATTGATAGAGACTGACAGCCCCTATCTGTCACCGGTCCCACACAGAGGAAAACGGAACACTCCCGCGTTGGTCCGCCATGTGTGTGATAAGCTGGCGGAATTGTTTGAAATGGCGCCTGAGGATATGGCGCGCATCACCCGGGACAATGCCCTGAGGCTCTTTTGCATTTGAACCAACAGAAGAAGAATATTTGTATCAAATGTGTTGCGCCAATATTACTGTTTCTTCCAGGTTCCTTTCTTTTTATGGAAAATATGATATACTGCCTGTTACACCCGAGAAGGAGGAAGCATTGGCCGGCAACTTGATTCTGGCTTCATCTTCACCGCGCAGGCGGGAACTTCTTGAGGGTATGGGCCTGGCGTTTCAGGTGGCGGAAGCTCAGGTAGATGAAAACCATCCCGGAGAGCCCAAAGCGGTTGTAAGGCATCTGGCGCAACTCAAGGCGCGGGATGTGGCGCAAAGATTTCCGGAGGGTGCCATCCTGGGCGCGGACACATTGGTGTCGTTAGACGGACAAGCCCTGGGCAAGCCCAGGGATTTGGCGGATGCCGCAAGGATGCTGCGCATGCTATCCGGCAGGTGGCATGAGGTATGCACGGGCATTTGCCTGATATCCCGGGGCCAGGAGTATATGGGGTTTGAGGAAACCCGGGTGCGATTTGCAGCACTGACAGATGGGGATATCCAGCGTTACTGTGCTTCCGGTGAGCCCATGGGTAAGGCCGGCGCTTATGCCATTCAGGGCAGAGCAGGGATGTACATCCCGGAAATCCACGGTTCCTACAGCAATGTGGTGGGTCTTCCCACCGCCCTGACGCGGACCATGCTCATGGCAATCGGTTATTTGCTGTAAGATATTCAGATGGGGTTTGGTTTAGAAGATGGCAATTGTCGCGCCTGATTTAGGCATTGATCTGGGCACTTCCAACACCTTGGTGCATGTGCGCAAGAAGGGGATCCAGCTGAATGAACCCACCCTATTGATTGTGGCGGGTAACCAGCGGCGTACCATTAAAGCCATTGGCCAGGATGCGCTTCAGCTTGTGGGGCGCACCACCGGCGGGGATGTTGCGGTGCGCCCCCTGCAGGATGGTATGGTGAAGGATTTTGAGCTGACAGAGGCCATCCTGCGGTATTTTATCCGTAAAGCCATTGGCGTTTCCAACCTGTTGAAACCCCGCATATATATCACCGTGCCCAGCCGCGTGTCCCCGGTGGAAAAAAGGGTGATCCGGGAGGCAGCGTCCAGTGCCGGTGCCAGGAGAACCGCCATTCACCTGATTGACAAGCCCTTTGCCTCCGCTTTTGGATCAGGTTTGCCGGTGTTCGCGCCGGAAGGCAGCATGGTGGTGGATGTAGGGGGCGGCACCACGGAAGTGGCGGTGATATCGCTGGGCGGCATAGTGGTTGCCCGTTCCATCCCCATGGCTGGGATCACGATGGACAGCGTGATTGTGGATTTTATCAAGCATGACCACAATATGTTAATCGGGGATCGAATGGCTGAGGACATCAAGATCGACTGGGGCAGTGCGCTGCCGGTGAAGGAGGAGCGCAAGGTGGTGGTTCGCGGAAGGGATTTGATTACAGGCCTTCCGCAGACGGTTGAGATTTCGTCCTTGCGCATCTATGAAGCCCTGCATGGGCCTTGCTTGAAGATACTGGATACCATCCGTGAGGTGCTGGACAAAACGCCGCCAGAGCTGTGTGGTGATATTTTGCGCAAGGGTATTTACCTGGTAGGCGGCGGCGCCCAACTCTATGGGCTTGACCGATTTCTGGCCAGCGAACTGAACCTGCCCGTGACGCTGGCGAGAGACCCAATGCTGTGCGCGGCGGCGGGTGTGGGGCATATGTCCAACAACGCGGACCTTCTGCCCAAATTGACCCGCTCCAACTTCATGCGGGACGAGACGGACTGACGGGGAAGCTGAATGGCCAACAAGAAACAGGATAGGAAGAAACAGGAAAAGCGACAGGCCCCGGGGACTGAACGCCAGCGGGGCATCGCCAAGCTGCTGGGCTATGGTGTTGTCCTTTTGCTTCTGGCGATCATCGTCGCGACCATCGCCTCCCAGTTTTTCGATACACCGTTGTTGGCAGCTCCCCGCCGTTTTGTAGCCCGGGTCATTACTCCGGTTCAAAATGTGTTTTCAGGCGGTACTGACGCCGTGGTTGGCTACTTGAGGACATTGAAGCGCCGAAGCAATCTGGAAGCTGAATACCAGGCTCTGCTGGACCAGGTTGACGATTTGAAAGACCAGGCCATGCAGGCCGGCGAACTGCAGCGCCAGCTGATGGCCATGGGTGACTTAAATGACGAACTCACCCGTAATGCCAGCCTGGACGGCGTCAAGGCCAGCGTTATAGGGAGAGACACCAGCAACTATACCTACACCCTCACCATCGATGTGGGCAGCCGGGACGGGATTGAAGAGAATATGGCCGTTTGCATCCGGGGAGCCCTTGTGGGCATCACCTATGATGTGACGGAGGACCGCAGCCTGGTCAAGGGCATCATCGATCGCAGCTGTGAAGTGGCAGGGCTGATAGAATCAAACCGGGACCAGGGAACGGTGTCTGGTACCCTTTCCATTGATGGGAAAAACAATTGCCGCATGTACTACCTTACCTATACCACGCTTCCCCGCCCGGGGGACATGGTGGTGACCAGCGGCATTGGCTTGCAGCTTCCCAAAGGCATCCCCATTGGAACGGTGCGGGAGAGCACGAGGGGACTGGAAGACAACAAGCAGTTCATCGTCATTGAACCGATCGCGGATTTTGATCACATTGAGTATGTTATTGTCTACCGGTACCGCCCCAACTATACCCAACAGGAAGCCAGACCGCGGGTAGAGTCCGGCTTTATCCCCCTGCCATCCATCCAACCGGTGCCCACCTTCATTGGCCAGCCGGCACCGGCCACAAGCCCTGGCGCCAGTGAATCCCAAATGGTTGAAGCGAGCGAAACGCCCGCTCCGAGCCCTACCCCTGCACCGGAGCCTGAAGACACACCGGCGCCAACGCCCGCAGCTCCTGACGACTTTATCTATAACGCCCCAGCGCTGGCGGATGTGACACCCACGCCTGATCTTTTCCCGGAATATTCGCCCACCCCGATGCCAACGCCTACATTCTCGCCTCAGGACATGACGGTGGAGGAAGACCCGTGACCCTGGCAAGGCTCGCCCGTGGAAACAGTGTGATCTCAGCAGGCCTCAAGCTGCTGAAAGTGTTGGCGTTCCTGCTGTTGTTTTATCTTCTGCAGGCCTCTGTAGTGCCACATTTGAAGGTTCTTGGCGTTATGCCAAACCTCCTGATGGTGGCTATCGCCATTATCACCGTGTCATTCGGCAAGCAGTACGCGTTTATCGCTGGAGCCATCATGGGGATTATCCTGGAGGCTATGGCGGTGTCTATCCCACTGTTTTATGTCATCATATACCCGGTGCTTTCTCTTTTATGCGCTCAGGTGTTCGCGGATATGTCTGATGTCAAGCGGGAAATGCGCCGCATCCGGGAGGCCCAGCGCCAGAGCGAGGCGGCAGCGGAGATACAAACCCCCTATACCCGCCGGAAAATCAGGCTGTCCTTCCGCCGCAATTCCTCCCAGGACATGGAGCCCCACCTGCGCATCCTGCTGAATGCCTTGATGCTGGGCGCACTATACGAGGGTATTATGCTGATTTATGTTGCCCTTGGTGGCGTGACCGTCAGTTTCGCCCACTTAAGCCGAGTATTCGTGGCCGTTTTGTACACCGGGGCCGCCAGCGCCCTCATGTTCCCGGCGCGGGCATTCCTGGGAATGTACAGACGGCGAAGCTTCCGCGCAAATAAGTCGGAAGAGCAGCTGGGAATCAACACAGACGCCGAACTTTTGCGACAGTTGGCCATTGTACCGGACGACGCGCCTCAGGAGAAGACAACACGCATGAAGTCGGTTTTCAAATGGCGTGTGGAGAAGAAGCCTCTCCGGGAAGAGGAGCCCACTGAAAGCCTGGACCGTGTGCCCCGGGTTGACGAAGCCGTAAAGGAGGCTGAGAAATGAAACTTGATAAACGCCTTGCCAGGCGTTATGCCATTTTTGCTCTGGTAGCAATGCTGGCGTTTTCCACGCTGATGGTGAGCCTTTACAGCTTGCAGATTGTCAATGCCGACCAGTATCAAAGCGCCACAGACAATAAACGGGTGAAGACCCTTCGGGTCACCGGCAAGCGCGGGATGATTACCGATGCCGACTCGGTTGTACTAGCCCGCAGCGATGACATTTACAATGTCACCTTTTACATGACAAGCAGCGAGAACACTGAGGCTCACTACGCGAAGTTCACCCCATCCATCCTTGAGGCCAGGCGAATCATCCAGCAGTATGGCGGAGAGATTATCAATAAGTTCGTTATTGTCCGGGATGAGGACACCTCGGAATGGGTATTCGACTTTGGCAAGGGAATTTCCGATAAAGCCTGGGCAATACGCGAAAGCCAATGGCGGGGCAATCACTATCTGTCCAATGCCAGGTATCCAACGGCGGAGGACTGCTACAACCGCCTGTTCACGATGTACCAGTTGGATAAGCATGCTGTTGATGAAGAGACGGCGCTTCAGGTCATGGCGGTATACTCGGATATGAAGATGAATATCTTCAACTCCACCCCGGTTGTGATTGCCCAGGATGTTCCATACACGGCGGTGAGCGAGATTACCGGACGCAGTATGGCGCTGGCCGGCATGGACATTGAAGTGGGGGAAAAGCGTGTTTATCCCCTGAGCACAATGGCTTCGCAGGTGATTGGCTATGTGGGCGCTATCAGCGAAGCGGACAACTACCAGACAGACTTGAAGCCCATGGGCTACGCGCTCAATGACACCATCGGAAAAGACGGTGTGGAGCGCTCAATGGAAAACTGGCTGACACCCAACATCGCCAGCCGCACCGGCAGCCGGGTGATGGAGCGGGACAACCAGGGCCGCCTGACCCGCCAAATCAGTGTAACCCCGCCAACTGACGGCAACAATGTCAAATTGACACTCATCGCCAGTTACCAGCAGCAGGCGGAACGCGCCATCGCTGCAAATGTGGCCTACACCCGAGGGGTGCAGGAGGCGGAGATGTTCCGCGACCGCTGGCGGGAAACCAATAAGCAAAAACTGGAGCAGCGTGACTTTAACGAGTACAAGCTGAAGCTCGCCTCCACCGGCACCATGGTGGTTCTGGATGTGAATACCGGGCGTGTTTTAGCCATGGCCCAGCATCCCACCTATGACCTGAACGCCATGGTGGCAGGCGGAAAAGAAGTGGCGGAAATTCTGCTGGACGAACGCAGCCCGTTGAGGAACTATGCTATCCAGCAGAAAGCGGAGCCCGGTTCCATCTTTAAAATGGTGACTGGCCTTGCGGCGCTGACCAACAACCGCCTGACCGTGGAAGACAGGATCTCCGATGAGGGACCGTACACACGCTATACCAACAAGGTGGAGGACGCGCCCCAGTGCTGGATAGGCAAAGGACAACGCAGCCAGCATGCCAACCTGACAATCGTGGACGGGCTGCAGAAATCCTGTAACTACTTCTTCTACACCATCACTGGGTATCTTTACGGTGACACGGGAAGCAACCTGCTCTACCAGTATTCTGCAAAAATGGGGCTGACCACCCGGACCGGAGTACAGCTGCCGGGTGAGGCCAGAAGTGTGGTAGGCAATCAGACATCGCTGTATGACCCCACCGTTTCCCTGGGCGAACAGGAAACCTCCCAGCCCATTCTGGTGGCCGCTTCCATCAAGAAGCATTTGAAGAACATTGGCTCAAGTTACGGGGTCACCTATGACGAGGTAAGGCTTGACGCCTGTATCAAACAGCTGATGGATATGGCCGTTGCCACGCCCTCAGACCAATGGGCGGACGCCATGAGGCCCATTCTCATGGCGGAGCTCAACATGAGCAGGGATATGGTCTGGAAACAGGCCGTTATTGGGGACATCTGGGTTTACCTGAATGACATTAAATGGGGCGGCAGCCTGGAGGTTCAGATGGGCATCGGCCAGTCCATCACCCTTCTGACGCCCGTAGCGGTCTCCCGCTATGTGGCCAGCCTTGGGAATGGCGGCGTTGTGTACAATCTGTCAATTATCGATTCAATCATTTCACCGGAAGGTGAGATTCTCAATCAATACCAACCCAGCATTTTTGGCCACCTTGATGGATCAGAGCAGTATCTGCCCTATATCAGGGAAGGGATGAAGGGCGTGGTGGACGATCAGGGTACGGCCAAGCGCTATTTCAGCAACTGGGAATACACGGATGAACTCTGGGCCAAGACCGGCACCTCCCAGGTGACCGTCGGCGGCATCAAGCTTGATCTCGAGAACAACGGATGGTTTGTTGCCCTCACCCCTTTCTCGACCCCCGCGGAAATTGCTGTGGTGGTACTCATCCCCAACGGCAAGTCCGGTGCTGAAGCGACACGCGCCGCCAGGGACTTCATTGAGTGGTGGATGAAGGATAAGAGCAAATTCACCGGAGATATGCCGGTGGTTCCCGGCAACCAGCTGATGCCCTGAGGGAAAGCGTATGGGAAAGGTGATTCTGATTGTCTCTGGAAAAGGCGGGGTGGGAAAGTCCACGCTGGCGGCGGCCCTTGCTGTCACGGCAGCGAAAAAAAACCGGCGTACGGTGCTTCTGGACGCAGACATTGGGCTAAGAAGCCTGGATCTGATTCTGGGGCTGCAAAACCAGGTGCTCTTTGATCTGGCCGACTGCGTGAATCATCGCTGCAGCCTGGAGAAAGCCATGGTGCCTCATCCGGAATACCCCCATCTAAAATTGATCGTGGGCGGGCAGATGGCCCGGCCAAAGGATTTTCAGCCAAGGGACTTGAAAAAGTTGGTGCGCACGCTGTCCCTGGGACAGGATACCGTCCTTATCGATGCGGCGGCTGGCCTGGGACGCGGGGTGAAAAGCTTTGCTGGCCTGGCGGATGAATATGTGGTTGTATCCACTCCCGATGCGGTGAGCCTAAGGTCAGCAGAACGGGCCGCCCAGTTGCTGATGGAAGCCCGCTGCAATCCATGGATTCTAATCAACCGGGTGCGGCGCCACTTGCTCCCCTCCGGGGAGATAGCCGATCCGCAGACTCTGGCGCTGGGACTTGACCTGCCCTTGCTGGGCGTTATTCCGGAAGAGGCCGGTATATACACCGGTATGCTGAAAGGCACAACCGCGGCGGAGATAGAGGGGG
>JAAYJP010000144.1 GCA_012522875.1 Clostridiales bacterium
CCCGGGGGATGTTCCGTGTGCGGGGGGATGTGGTGGAAATCATCCCCGTGAGTGAGCATGATAACGCGCTGCGGGTCGAGTTCTTTGGCGACCAGGTTGAGCGGATTTCGGAAACCGATGTCACCACGGGGCGGGCCATCAGGCAGTTGAACCATGCGGCGCTCTACCCTGCCACCCATTATGCAACCAGCCGGGAAGGGCTGGAAAAAGGCATCCTCCAGATGCAAAAGGACCTTGAAGAGAGGATCAGCTACTTTGAGGGCGAAGGCCGTTTGCTTGAAGCCCAGCGCATTGCCCAGCGAACCCGCTATGACATTGAGATGCTCAGGGAGTTGGGTTTCGTAACCGGAATCGAGAATTACAGCCGCTATTTTGACGGCCGCCAGCCCGGGGAGCCCCCGTATACCCTGCTTGACTATTTCCCGGGCGATTTCCTGTGCTTTATTGACGAGTCACATGTGACTGTGCCCCAGATCCGGGGCATGTACAACGGAGACCGGGCGCGTAAGCTGGCCTTGGTGGATTATGGCTTCCGCCTGCCCTCGGCGCTGGACAACCGGCCGCTGACGTTTTTGGAGTTTGAAGAGCGCATCAGCCAGGTGGTTTTCACCTCCGCCACACCCGGGCCCTTTGAAAAGGAAAACAGCCAGCAAACGGTGGAGCAGATCATCCGGCCGACGGGGCTGCTTGACCCCCGCATCGCCGTGCGCCCTGCCACCGGCCAGGTGGACGACCTGATTGGCGAAATCAAGGACACGGTGGACAAGGGCTTCCGCGTGCTGGTGACCACGCTTACCAAAGCCATGGCTGAGCGGCTCAGCGAGTTCCTGCTGGAGATGGGCATGCGGGTCAGGTACCTGCACTCCGACATCAAAACCATGGAGCGCATGGCGCTGCTGAGGGATCTGCGCCTGGGCGCGTATGACGTTTTGGTGGGGATCAATCTCCTAAGGGAGGGTCTGGACCTGCCTGAAGTGGCGCTGGTGGCCATTTTGGATGCGGATAAGGAGGGATTTCTCCGGTCGGAGACCAGTTTGGTGCAGACTGTGGGGCGTGCTGCCCGCAACACGGAGGGCCGGGTCATCATGTATGCCGACCATCCGACGGATTCCATGATGCGCGCCATCGCCGAGACCAACCGCCGCCGCGCCATTCAGGAAAAATATAACCAGGAGAACGGCATCACACCGGAAACCATCAACAACGCCGTGCGCGACTTGATTGCCATCTCAGAGCTTGCCGAACAGGATGTGCGTGTGCGTGCGCTTTCTCCGGAGGAGAAATCCGCCATGAGCCTCTCTCTTGAGGACCGGATGCTCTCCGCAGCCCGCAACCTGGACTTTGAGCAAGCCGCCAAACTGCGCGACCAGCTTTTTGCCCTCAGGGGAGACGCGCCCATTGAAAAGAAACAGCCGCAGCCTGCCAGGCGGCGAAGGACCACCCGGCACAAGTGAGATTCTGCCAGGGGCTGTTGCAAATGCAACGGCCCGCTTTTCTGTTCAGGGGTATACTCATCCTGAAGATAACGCACGGGAGGGACGTATGAGCCAGGACATCAATAACCGGGAGAGGCGCCCGGAGGAAACCCAGTCTTTCAGGAAAGAAAAACTCAAGGAGATCATCCGGCAGCTGCATGATGGACACACTCGGGAGGATGTGCAGGCGGAGTTCAGCCAGCACTTCGGGGATGTGTCCGCCGAGGAGATTTCCGCTGCCGAGGACGCCCTTATCAAGGAGGGCATGCCGGTTGAGGAGGTTCAGCGTCTCTGCGATGTGCACGCGGCGGTTTTCAAGGGCGCCATCTGCGGCTCTCCGGAGGATGCGGGGCATGAAAGCCAGCCGGGGCACCCGGCACATACCCTGAGGGCTGAAAACAAAGCGCTTGAAGGCCTGCTCAGGAGCCTTCGGGAGCAATTGGAAAAAGGCCCTGTGACCGTGGCGCTCAAGCAGGAGGCGGCCAGGCTTATTGGCATCGACAGCCATTACAAAATCAAAGAAAACTTGCTGTTTCCCTATCTGGAGAAGTATGGCGTTCAGGGTCCGCCCAAAGTGATGTGGGGGGTGGATGACGAGATTCGCCGGGAGATAAAGCTGGGCCTCGTGGGCCTGGAGCAGGGGGATGGCCAGGCGCTCCTTTATGCACTCCAGCGCCTGGAGGACATGGCCTTTAAGGAGGAGAACATTCTCCTGCCCCTGTTGATGGAGAAGCTGACACTGGATGAATGGCGCCAGGTGGCCGATGACACACCGGAATTTGGCTATTTCCTTATTGATCCGCCGACTGCCTGGCGGGGCAACCAGGGTGGGGACAGCCCCGCAGAAGGGCAGGTGGATTCGGTGCAGGCAGACAGGGTAATTCTGCCCACAGGCAGCTTCAGGCTGGAGGAGTTGGCGGCCATCTTTGGCACCCTGCCGATGGACATTACCTTTGTTGACAGGGATGACAAGGTGCGCTTCTTCTCCCAGACCAAAGACCGGGCTTTCCCGCGCACGCTGTCTGTACTGGGGCGGGATGTGAGCAACTGCCATCCCCCTGCCAGTGTCCACATTGTGGAAAAAATCGTGAGCGACTTCAAGTCCGGCCGCAAGGACCATGAGGATTTCTGGATTCAGATGGGAGGCCGCCTGATCCATATCCGCTACTTCGCCTTAAGGGGAGACCAGGGTGAATATCTGGGCGTGGTGGAAACCACCCAGGACATTGCGCCGCTAAAGGCAATCAGTGGAGAAAAACGCCTATTGTCCGGGGAGTGATACTGATTCGCCCATGATAAAAAGGAACGCCAACCCTGACACCGAGTTGGCGTTTTTTGTTTGTGCACTTTAGCCTGAATAAGGGGGTTTGGTGCAGCCCACGCGCGCATTGGCAATTGTTGCGCAACAGCATCGATTCCGCTGTCTGGAAATGTAATTTTGCTTTACAGGATTCAAGAAGTGTACCAGTTACAGCCCGACATCACGCGCAGTTGGCAGATGCCAGGGTTTTTCCCCGGTTTTTGTAGTTCCCTGTGTATCCATGAACCCTGCACTTTTGAGTCGGTGCGTAATATTTCCCGCGCCAATAACAACATGCGGAATAGCGCATATTAGTGAACGCATTGACCGCTATCCATCCTGGATTCACTGGCCGGGCTGAGGAGCGTCTGTAAACAGGGTGGAAGTTTGCTGCTGTGGCGCGCCATCAAACACATCAAGGCAGCGAAGCTTCTCCCCCCGCACTATCCCCGCCAACTGCGATATGGCGCGGGCCAATGCCCATTCTGTTGTCACCCGCGACGGCCTACTCTTTTGCGGCATAACAGCCTTCCGCAGGTTCGGGAAAGGGGATGGCGTGGAGATGGCGACCACGGTTCCCCCCAGACAGATCCCAAAAAGCTGCTTATGCCAGGCGGCTTTTTAAAACCGTGCGCTTCCCCGGTGCTAATCCCAACGCTCCAAAGGGAACCTCTGCACTTCAGGGCTGTTCCCCGCCCCAGGGGATACCGTTGCCCGCTGCGTAAACGGCAGCGCAGGAGCCTTCCAGGGCCAGGATGCGGAACTCCGGTCCGCAGCCCTCAAAGGCACTGTTTCCGATTTGGACCACACTGGGCGGGATTCTTACGGCGGTGAGTTTCTCGCAATTCTCAAATGCGTTGTCCCCAATGCGTAATACCCCGGAAGGGATCGTCACGCGCGTCAGCTCGCCGCAGCCAAAGAACGCATACGAACCAATGCTCTCCACACTGTCCGGGATGGTCACGCTGGATAATTCGCCGCATCCATCGAAAACATGATCTGCAATGCGGGGGATGCCCCCGAGGATTGCCACGCCGGTCAGCCCTTTGCAGTCCATAAACGCTTTGTCTCCGATGCTTGCCACGCTGGGAGGAATCGTCACGCGCTTCAGTTTCTCGCATCCACTGAATGCATAGGCACCGATGCTGACCACACTGGAGGGGATCGTCACGCCCATCAGCCCCTTGCACCCGTAGAACGCGCCATCCGGAATGGCCGTCACGCTGGAAGGGATTATCATGCCGGTCAGTTCTTCGCATCCATAGAATGCGTTTTCACCGATGATAGTCACGCTTTGGGGGATTGCCACGACCATCAGCCCCCGGGAGCTGACGAACGCGCTTTCTCCAATGATATCTGTGCCGTCCTCGACCCAATACTCGCTTTGCCCCCTTTTAGGCAAACAAAACACCAATCTGCTGTCGGCTTTGCTATACAGCACGCCATCGGCTACACGAAGGGCTGGGTGAACTGCCGGAAGGATGATCTCTGTTAGTTTGGAGCAATACGAGAACGGGTTTGCTCCGATGACGGTCACGCTGTCCGGGATCGTCACGCTGGTGAGTCCCTCACATCCAGAGAATGCGTAGTCCCCGATGCTAATAACGCTGCCTGGGATTGTCACATCGGCCAGCAGCTCGCATCCTGCAAATGCATAGTCCCCGATGCCAAGAACGCTTTCTGGGATTGTTACGCGCGTCAGGTTCGCGCAGAACGCAAACGCGCTCTCTGCGATGCCGGTCACAGCGTGCCCGTCCAGCTGGTCCGGGAGGGCAAGTGCATACCCGCCCGTATCGCCTTCCTCAAACCCTGTAAGGTGCGCCGTTCCGTCTTCATTCAGGGTATAGTGGTAGCTCCCGCTGGTCAGAGTGCCCGGAGCGGCTGACTGTACCTCCCCGGCAGCCCCGTTCCCCGTCAGAATCAAACCAAACGCCAACACGCACAACAGTGCCAGATGGTTTTTCATTCGCGTCTCCCCTTCCAATATTGAACGATTTCTTCCGTACAATTGTAGTTCACTTCCGTCCAACCTGCAACCTATATCCGTTTGCCAATTGAATATGAGACTATTGGAGTGCATCACAAACAGGAGAGGAAAGGGGAAAAAGGGAGGGAAAAAAGAATGGCCTGGCAACGCCGTGGAAAGCCCAGGATTTGCAGGATTAGCCGTCCGGTTTGCTGTTAAGGGAAATCATGGCGATCCGGCCCTTTTAAGCATCATCCGCCACAATCACCTGGTATGGCATCGCGGTCTGGCGCTTAGGATCCTGGCGGATCAGCGGTAGATTTGCCGCTTCATTGCGCGCTGGGATGTTCGCTGCATCCCCACCGCAGGAATGCGAGGCCGCCTACAAACGGGGAAATCGGGCCAAGTGCAGGGGCGTGAGCGCCAGGCCGGGGGATGTTGTAATCAGAGGGCAAGCATGCATCTCACTTCTTTGGGGCACGGGTCACCTGGTCCGCCGCCACCTTGCCGGGCGGCACACAGGCTGGAGCGCCGGAGGGAATGAAGGCCCCATGGCCGCATGTGCTCTTGCTTGTTAAGTGCTGTGGGTTGATTTTAAAGCCCTGTCCTCGGTTTTCCGGCCCGGGCGCCTTTGCCGCGCGGAAACAACGGGCCATATATGGCCATTCCAGTTCCCCTTGGGGACAGGGAAAGCCTTTTGGCCCTTTGCGGCCCTATTTGCCGGCCAGCGCGCCCCTGTTGGAGACGGGCAGGATCACATAATGGTTGCGATAGAACTGGATCGCCGCGGCGCCAATCAGCACGGCCATGCCCGCCAGGGTGACGATTTGCATCGCGCCATACTGGCCGCCAAAGCCTTCGGGGGAGCGAAACAGATAAATGCCCAGATAAGCCCAGGCGACAGGCAGCGGGAAAGCGGCGTTGCGCAGGCTCAGCATGACCAGGACCACAAGCCCCGCGGCGACCAGGAGGATCATGATGGCCCAGGCTTCCTGGGACAGGCCTAAGCCATTCCATCCGAGCTTTACAAGCATGGCGGCAATATTCACCACCGAGGCGATAAAAAGCCAACCGTGTAGAGGCCAAAGGCAAGCGCCAATAGCCGGCGGCAGAGAAGCGCCAGGGTGACCGTGAGCACCAGGATGAAGAGGACAGACAGCTCGATCAGTAAAAAGGAAAACGTCACGATCCAGGCGATATTAAGCACACAGGCAGCCCAGAACAGGGGCCCGGCCTCATCCTGAATCCGCTGGCAGTAGGCATCATTTTTCTTTGCAATCAGCAGAATGACAGCCAGGATGAGCAGGCCGTAGAAGACCCCCCATATGCTGAAGGTGGATTGGGCCGGGTGTGATGAGCGCTGGGAACTTGAACCCCTTTTCTTCAAGGCCGCGGCGCACGGGGGTGCCAATGCCAAAAGCCATATCCCCCCGCCGGAAGGCCCTGCAGAACACGCCTGGCCTATCGCCATGGCCGGCGGCACTTTTCGGGCCGGCTTTGGCCAGGAGGCCGGCAGGCAACATCGCTTAAAACCCCGCGCCGGTTTCCATCCCATCATAATCCGCGGTGAGCTCCCTCACAAGGCAAAATAGTAGCCGCTGTTCAGATAGTTTTCTCCGTACTTCATGGACAGCCTCTGCAGGACCCCTTTTACGGCACTCAGCCTGCCGGATCCCTCCTGGTACCGGCGCATGGCAGCTTCCCAACGCCGTTTCTCCGCCTTGTCGGCCCGGTCCTTGAAGTATCCCCAGACATGCTGTGCCGCGTTGGCCGCGCTTCCGGCCGTTGGTTCTTTATCCAGGGCTTGCTCAACCAGCTGATACATTTCAAGTGCCGGATATGCCTCCTTATCCTTCAACAGCCGCCGTATGGCTTGGTAGGCGTTGGCGTCCCGCTCCAATATGGCATACTTGTAGCGGCTCCATTCGACCTCCAGCGCGGCGATGCCTCGATTTGATGTGCAGTTGATGCATTTGATGGCTGACAGGTTTTTGTCCTTGACCTCCAGCATGATATCCACATCCCCGAGCGCCTCCTGGTATTGGAGAAACGGTCCGACCCGGATGGTGGGGGAGTGGGCGCCCGGGCGCTTGCCGGGATCCTGCTGTGAGTAGTGGATCTTCTGCCTGCCGACATAACCCTTCCAGGTACCCGCGGCCTCGCGGATCCAGTCCAGGTCTGCCTGACAGGGATTGGCCGGGTTGACGGCGTTGTGAAGGTTATCAAAAACCACAGGGATGCCCGCGCGCAGGGAAACATCCAGCACGTCACGGATGGTAAAGATCCGGTCATCGTTCTCAATGACCAGGCGGTTTTGGACTGCCGGGTTCAGGTCCCGCCAGCGGGAGACAAAGCGCGCTTTGGCCGCATCGCTGTCGCCGTAAGCCCCGCCCAGGTGCAGGATGAGCTTATGCTCAGGGCCCAGTCCCATGGCGTCCAGCACCTGGCAGTGGTAATCCAGGTCAAGCACAGCGGACTTTGCGACCTCAGGATCAAGCGCGTTGAGGACGGTGTACTGGCCGGGGTGCATGGAAACGCGCATGCCGGAGGAACGGATCTTGCCGCCGATTTGCCCAAGCGCCTCAGCGAAATGGGTGCGCCAGGGCAGGCTCTTTGCCGCAGAGGAGCCAAAGGGGATGAGGTCGGAGGATATGCGAAAGAGCCTGATACCATTCTTAATGTTGTAGTCCAGCAGAACTTCCAGTGCGGCCAGGTTCAGGCCGATGAGCGCATACAGCCGCTCCTGTGTCGCGTGCTTCAGGATTGTCGTTTTCAGATTACTACCGGGCACACCAAGCGCCAGACATGCATATCCAATCATTTGGGAATAATAACACATCATCAGCAATGTGAATATGCATGAAAGATTTCTCCCGGAAATTTTCGGATGATGCATGGGAGGCGGGTCCGTGACATTGCCGCAAAAAACGGCGCCCGGTTGAGTCCGGGCGCCGCGTCAGTTTGGACAATGGGATTATGTCAGCGAGGTTAAAATGGCCGCTTTGCTGATGATGCCCTGGAGCCTGCCCTTGTCGTCCAGCACCGCAATGGGGAACTTCGCATGGGAGGCAATGGGGATCAGGTCAGATATCTGCGTGTCCGCGGTGGTGCTGGGCATATCGTTTATCAGCGCTTCCTCAAAGGTGATTTCGCCCGCCCGCACGCGGAAGGCGGCGTCCAGCGTGATGACACCCATAAATTTCATCCGGTCATTGACCACATAGGCGCTTGACACATCGTTGGCGCGCATCTGCTTCAGGGCAACCTGGGCGCCTTCCTTCTGGCGGACGAGGCAGGAGGGCCGCTGCATGAAGTTCCTGACATTATAGATCTGCGATTTATCCGCGCTGTTGATGAAGTCCCGTACATAATCGTTGGCGGGGCTCTGCGCCATTTTTTCCGGGGTATCCGTCTGGATGATCCTGCCGTCCTGCATGATGGAGATCGTATTGCCCAGTTTAAATGCCTCGTCGATGTCGTGGGTAATGAAAACGATGGTCTTGTTCAGTTTCTCCTGGATGGAGAGCATTTCAAACTGCATATCACGCCTGACCAGCGGGTCCAGCGCCGAGAAGGGCTCATCCATCAACAGGATATCCGGGTTGTTCGCCAGCGCGCGGGCCAGGCCAACCCGCTGGCGCATGCCGCCACTCAGGTCCCTGGTGCTCTTGTGTTCCCAGCCTTCCAGGTTGACCATGGTGATCATCTCCATGGCTTTTTCCGTGCGCGTCTTTTTATCAATACCGCGCGCCTCCAGGCCGTATGCCACATTTTCGAGGACGTTGCGGTGGGAGAGGAGGCCAAAGCTCTGGAATACCATGGAGATATGCTCCCTTCTGTATTTCAGGAGCTGCCTGGGGGAATAGGCGGCGATGTCCTCTCCCTCGTAGTAGATATGCCCGGCGGTTGGCTTGAGCAAGAGGTTCAGGCAGCGGACCACGGTGGATTTGCCGGAGCCCGACAAGCCGATCAGCGAGAAGATCTTGCCGCGTTCCACTTCAAAGGAGACGTCATCCACGGCTATAGTCACCCCGGTCTTCTTCAGGATCTCTTCTTTGCTGCGGCCGTTTCGCAGCATTTCCCGGGCCTGGGGTTTTTTCGCGCCAAACATCTTTGTCAGGCCGTCCACCCGCAGGATGATATCCTTCTCCTGGGATTGGGGCGTTAAAATTTCAGGCTTCCGCATGCGTATCCTCTCCCTTCATGGCCCCCTGGGTGAGGCGGTCAATCACAATGGCTACAATCACCAGCGCGATGCCTGCCGCGAAGCCGCGGCCGCTCTCCAGGCGGTTGATGCCCATAAGCACCTCGGAACCAAGCCCGGTAGCTCCAATCATGGAACAGGTGACCACCATGGAGATGGCCATCATGATCGTCTGGTTGACGCCGGTCATAATGGTCGGCATGGCCTGGGGAATCAGCACCTTAAAAAGCAGTTGGGATCGTGTTGAACCAAAGGACTGGGCGGCTTCCACCACCTCCTTGTCCACATGGCGGATGCCGTGGCTGGTCATGCGTACAATGGGGGGCATGGCGTAAATCACCGTGGCGACAACCGCCGGCACATTGCCCAGCCCCAGGAGCATCACTGCCGGAATCAGGTATACAAAGCTGGGCATAGTCTGCATGGTGTCAAGCAACGGGCGGACCAGCCGGCTTGCCCGGTCGCTGAAGGAGACCAGCACGCCCAGCGGGAACCCGAGCAGCAGGGCAAAAATCACCGAAGTGATGATAATGGTCAATGTGGCGTACATCATGCTCCAGAGGCCAATCATGCCAACAAACAGGAGCATGGCGGTATAGAGCGCCGCGCGGAAGGGTTTGCGGGTCAGTTTCAGCGTAATCAGAAATACGATCAGAAGCAGCAGCCACCAGGGGACCAGGTCGACGACCCACCGGACCTGCACCAGGATGGCGCGCAAGCCCTTGGATATTGCGTCGAAAAAACCGCCCCAGTTGCCCACCATGTAGTCGATGGCGTTGTCAATGGGCTCTCTGATGTTCACTGAAAACGCTTCTGGGAATTCGGTCATCCAGTTCTCCAATGAATAAATACCTCCAATCAATGATTATGCGCTGGCGTACATTGGCTGCGGGGCATTATTGTACCCCGCAGCCATTGCCTCCGGCGATTGCCTGAGCAATCCGCCTAATCCGCCTTGCTTAGTCAAGCGCGGCGCGCACCAGGGCGGCCTTGTCTTCCGGCAGCCAGTCGTCAATCATGTCGCCATGTTCTTTCAGGAACCAACGGGCGGCTTCCTCATAGCTCGCGTCATTCTCGCTGAGGAAAGCCAGCGCTTCACTGGTGAGGGCGCTTGAGGAGTAATAGTTGCTCAGGAACTCGCTGTATTCAGGGTTTGCTTCGTAAAAATCAGGGTTCACGGCAACGGTCAGGGGGATGGAAGGGCATGCGGTCTCGCCCTTCAGGTAGCCTTCGGGCTCGTAGGGAGCGTCTTCCAGCAGCACCAGGTCATACTTGCCCGTGATCCAGGCCGGCTCCCAGTAATACGCGACAATGGGCTCGCCTTTTTCATAGGCGCCGGCGATGGCCGCCGCCAGGGCGGGGTCAGAGCCCGGGTCCATGTAATTGTACATTTCGTCCAGGCCGTAGTATGCGACCTTTTTACGCATGATATCATCGATCGCCCATGAAGAGATGGCGCCATAGATACGGCCTTTGCCGGGGTCTTCCGGATCCTGGAAGATGCCCGCATAATCCTTCAGGTCGGCCACTGTCTTCAGATCAGGCGCTGTGGCTTCAATCCCGCGGCTTTCGTCACCCTGGATGACATAGCGGGGCACATACAGCCCCTGAATGTTGTCGGCGTAGTTGATGCCCAGCTCGATGACTTTACCGTCTTCGACATCCTGCTGGTAGGGGGCGATGTTGTCCGTCCAGGTCTCGGTGTAGATGTGGATGTCGCCGGTTTTCAGCGCGTTATAGGTGATGGCGGTTGAACCGGATACTTCGCGGGTGGACATGCCATAGGCTTCCTCGGCGATCAACATGGCAACGGCATTATGGAATTTCATGCTGTCCCAACCGGCATCACCAAACACGATTTCCTGCGCCTGGGCGGATACCGCAAGGAACATGGCGAGCGCCATCGTGATGGTAATCAGTCTTTTAATGAATATTTTCATTCTGATTCCTCCTCGTTCTGCCACGTGAGATTTCAGTATGCATCTAAACTTACAATTTCCTTGTCGCCCGGATACACGAGATGCGGCAAAAACAACACAATTGTATCAAGAAATGCACAACTTGTCAAAAATGGGTGACCAATAATGGCAATAATGTCGCCGTATCATGGGATGCCGCCGGCTTTTCTGACGGATGAATCGGGAAGGGACCTCCAGCGTATAAGCGTTTTCCTGATTCCAAAGGGCCATGCTATACAAAGGAAGAACAGCACCCGGTTTGAACCGGCGGGGCTTTGCCTATAGACTGTTGGCAATTCGTTGTCAGGAGGCAGAAGATGAGCCGGCTGCGCCTTCCCAGGAACTACACGCCCGTTTTGAACCTTTATGAGACCCAGGAAGCGATTGCGCTCATCAAAGGCACATTTACGGATTTTCTGTCCAAGGCACTAAACCTCAAAAGGGTGTCAGCGCCCCTGTTTGTGCTGGAAGGCAGCGGCCTCAACGATGACCTGAGCGGTGTTGAGCGCCCCGTGTCCTTTGATATCCCGGCAAGCCACGTCCAGGCCCAGGTGGTGCATTCCCTGGCCAAGTGGAAGCGCCAGGCGCTGAAGCAGTATGGTTTCCCGGTTGGAGAAGGGCTGTACACCGACATGAACGCCATCAGGCGGGATGAGGAGTTGGACAATCTCCACTCCATCTATGTGGACCAGTGGGACTGGGAGAAGGTCATAACCCCCGAGGAGCGGAGCCTTCAAACGCTCATGGATGCGATGCAGAACATCGTCACAGCCATCATCTGCACCTATGATCTGCTTAAATGGAAATACCCTAAATTGCCGTTGAAGTTCAAGCATGATGTGCGTTTCGTCACCACCCAGGAGCTGGAGGACCGATGGCCGGCGCTCAGCCCCAGGGAGCGGGAGGATAGGATCGTCAGGGAATACCGCAGCTGCGGTATCCTCCAGATCGGCGGAAAACTGAAAAGCGGACAGGCCCATGACGGCCGCGCGCCTGATTATGACGATTGGGACCTAAACGGCGACATCCTCTTCTGGGATGAAATGCTGGGCTGCGCCATGGAGATCTCCAGCATGGGCATCCGGGTGTCGCCTGAGTCGCTGGACCGGCAGCTGAGCATCTCAGGCCGCGACGACCGACGGGCTTATCCTTTCCACCAGGCCTTGCTGGCCGGGGAACTGCCTCCCGCCATGGGCGGGGGCATCGGGCAGAGCCGTATGTGCATGCTGCTGATGGGCAAAGCCCATATCGGGGAGGTTCAGTCCTCCTACTGGGATAAGGGTACCCGATTGAGGTGCGGGGCGGCAGGAATCCCGCTGCTTTAATGGTACTTCAGATCAAAAAGAGTCGTCCCGGCTGGCTGCCGGGGCGTTTTTTTGCCTGCCCCGGCGCTTCCCTGGGGATTGGGGAAAATGCTATACTGAGCCATGTTGATAAGGAGGATGCCCATGCAGGCCAATCAGCGCAGGATGCCTCTCCTCTTTGTGGGCCACGGCTCGCCCATGAACGCTTTGGAGGACAATGCATGGACGGAAGCCTGGAATGCGCTGGGGCGGGAATTGCCCCGGCCAACGGCCGTCCTCTGCCTTTCCGCCCACTTCGCAGGGTCAAAAAGCCTGGTTGTGAATGTACCGGAGCCGGAGATCATCCACGATTTCTACGGCTTTCCCAAGGCTTTGTTTGACGTGCGCTACCCGGCGCCCGGCAGCCCCCTTTTGGCCCGGCGGGTGACAGAGCTGTTTGGGGAGGCTGAGGAAACGGACCGCTGGGGATTGGACCACGGTGCCTGGAGCGTGTTGACCCACATGTATCCCCGGGCGGATATCCCGGCCGTGCAGTTGAGCCTCGACCTGTCCCTCAGGGGGGA
>JAAYJP010000145.1 GCA_012522875.1 Clostridiales bacterium
ATAGTGCCGGCTCGGAAGACATGTCCTTTTCCGAAAAGCTCCTCAACATAGGCGTGGGCGACTGACTGGTAATCGCTGCAAAAGTTCAGGTCGATATCCGGCACCTTATCACCCTTAAATCCCAGGAATACCTCAAAGGGAATATCGTAGCCATCCTTTACCAAGGGCTTGCTGCAATCCGGGCATTGCCTGTCCGGCAGGTCGATCCCGGTTTGGTATGCTTCCCTGTCCACGTCAAAATCCGTTGTCCTGCAATTCGGGCAGCGGTAGTGCGGCGGCAGGGGATTTACCTCAGTGATACCGCACAATGTGGCAACAAGGGACGATCCCACTGACCCGCGGCTGCCCACCATGTACCCGTCATTGTTCGATTTGAAAACCAATTTGCTGGCAATGAGGTATAGGGTGGAGTAACCATAGCCAATGATTGCCTTAAGTTCTTTATCCATCCGTTCGCGGACAGCAGATGGAATCACATCCCCATAAAGCGTGTGGGCCTGTGACTCGGTCATCTGGCGGATCTCATCCGGCGCCGTATTCCACACCGGGGCGAACGTCGTCTTGTTTTCAGGATGCTTTGGATAAAGCGTGATGTCGCCAACCTGAGCCAAAATCCTCCTGGGATTATCAACCACCACTTCATGGGCACGCTTCTCCCCCAACCAGGCAAAATCCTCAAGCATCTCTTCAGTAGTCTTAAAAAACAGCGGCGGCTGTTCATCGCTGTATCTGGCTTCCGAGTCGATACTGTTTTTGATGATGGTACGGAAAATG
Organism: Clostridiales bacterium; assembly: GCA_012522875.1. Lineage (GTDB taxonomy): Bacteria > Bacillota > Clostridia > Christensenellales > Aristaeellaceae > UBA6115. Next base: position 775 of record JAAYJP010000145.1, read on the forward strand.
GCATCCTCTTGATCCAGGAAGTGCACATCCCCTGTAGCGGCCACAGGAATGTCCAGCTTCTCCCCCAAACTCACCAAAGTCTGATTTATATTGCGCACTTGGGCGGGCTCGCCAAGCCGACCCTGCCTGATCAACATATCACTGTTATGCTCAGGCTGTATCTCGATGAAATCATAAAAACGGGCGCACTCCTCCAGTTCCTGCGGGGGCTTGCGTTCAAGCGCAGCCTGGAACAACTCCCCCCGGTAACAGGAAGTCCCCAACAGCAGGCCTTCCCGGTGCTTTTCCAGCAATTTCCTGGGAATTGTGGGGTGATGGTGGAAATAGTTGATATGTGATTCTGATACCAGGCTGTTCAGGTTATGCAAGCCTTGCTGGCTTTTTGCCAGGATAGTCACAGGAAACTGGGTGGTGCGGCTGTAGCCGGAGATTTTGGTATTCAGTTCCTCAAGCGTCTGGGCGCCTTTCTCCCTGGCATCTGCCAGCATCCGGGCCAGGCACTGCGCTGTTGCTGTGGCGTCATGCACCGCCCGGTGCGCATTTTTTAACTGCACCCCAAGCGCTTTGCATAATGCGCTTAGGCGGTAGCTTCTAAGTTGCGGATAAAGCCGCTGGGCAAAAGCCAGCGTATCCAGTTGCGAAGCGTCCAATGTCTTACCCATGCGCTTAAGCTCCGCCCGCAAAAAAGACATATCAAACTTGGCATTATGGGCAGCCAGAGGACTTACCCCGGCAAAAGCCATCAGCCCTTCCAGGGCTTTTTCGGCCTTGGGAGCATCGATCAGCATGGCATCTTTTATACCGGTAATATTGGTGATTTCCTGGCTTAGCGGCACACCCGGATTCACCAGCGTGGAGAAGGAGTCGCATATTTGCCCGTCAACCAGCTTGACCGCTCCTACCTCGATGATCCGGTCAGAATAGGGGTTAAGGCCTGTTGTTTCAAAGTCAAGGACGACTATGGACTCATCAAGCCCCGCTTCTGAAGCAGGCTGAACTATGCCTGTGTCGTCCACCATCATCCCGATCATGCCGGGAATTAACTTGATCCTGTGCTTTCTGGCCGCGGCGAATGCCTCAGGAAAAGCCTGTACCACCCCTTCATCGGTGATAGCGATAGCCGGATGGCCAAATTCCGCCGCGCGGTTAATCAGCCCGACGGGTGAGACCACACCATCCATAAAGCTCATGGTAGTGTGTGCATGAAGTTCCACCCTCTTATCTGCAGCGTTATCGCTACGCACTTTCAGCGTGTGCTCACAGATATCCTGCGCCATGATGACAAGCGCCCGGTCATAGCTGTCCATCTGGCAGAAACCCCGCACCTTAAGCCCGCTGCCCGGCCTAATACAGCTGATGACATCATTCATTTTCCTGATATCTTTTTCAATGTCCCGAAAAGCGTCAGCCCGAAAACCATTTGGCTTGGCGCCAAGGAAAACCTTGCATAGGATGCTGTCTGTAAAATCAGACAATACGAAGCTGAGAAGGGTTGCGTTACCGTTTTGAATAGGCCGTGTAGTAACATCAATCACTTTGCCCGCAATGGTGACCTTGCCTGAGACCTCTGTCAACCCCTTGATGGGAACAGGTTCAGCAGCGATGGCACTTCCAAGAATTTTCCTGCCTCTCTTCTTCTCCCGTACCTTCGGTTTTTCCAGCGGTTCTTCCGTTTTCACATCCAAAGCGCTCAAAGACAGAATTGCTTCTTCTTCTGCCCGGAAACGCTCCTGGCGTTCCATTCGCTTTTCCCGGTCCTTGGCAAGGCGGAGGTGAACGGGCGGCTTTATCTGGAATACATCTTCAAGCATCACAGATAACTTCCGCTGAATGCCATTGTCTGCCATATACTCCATCGCCAGTTCATCCGGCACTTCCAGCACAAGTGAACCCCCTTCGCCTATCCAAATGATGCTTTTTAGCCAGGGATTAATGCCAGGGAGTTGGCGCTGAAGCAAACGGTCAAACACCGGAGCATATTTTGATGGCTCAGACATGAAATCGCTACCCAAAGAGGGTGACGCCACGCGCAAAGAGACGCTAAGCTTCGGGAAAGCTTTCTGAAGAACCTTTCTGATAATGCCAAAAGAGTCGTTTTCCACCAATACATCTGCATGAAAAAAGAACACTGCCCGGTTTTTCTTCTGATCATATTGGACGATATGGAAATTGAGCTTATCCTTAAGCCCCGGCAAAAGTTGATAGATTTCCGCAAAGAGCGCGTCCATGGTCATATGGTCAACCGTTTTCCTTCCGTTTTGCCAAATACTCTTCAAGGAGAGCCATCAACTCTTCTTCCGGATCCCCCGACACCTTCCTGAAGAATGCGCCTTTCAGATAAAGGGCACTCTGGCCATTACCACCGCACAACGCGATGTCAGCTCCCAGAGCTTCCCCCGGTCCGTTTACCGGGCAACCCATCACGGCGATTTTTATATTCGCTTTGATGTTCTGGGTGCGCGCCTCCACCGATTTTGCCAGGGTTTCCACATCTATGCGGGTGCGCCCGCAGGTGGGGCAGGAAATGACCTCCACCCCATCACGAAGGCCCAGAGCCATTAAAATATCGCGGGCTGCTTTCACCTCGGGAATGGGGGATCCTGTAAGGGAAATACGTACAGTGTCACCGATTCCATCAACAAGCAAAGCGCCGATACCAATGGCGGACTTAATCGTGCCCTGGCCCGGGAGGCCTGCTTCGGTTACCCCGAGATGCAAAGGATAATCAAAGGTACGGCTGGCCAGCCGGTATGCCTCCACCGTCAAGCGTACATCCGAAGCTTTGAGTGACAGAACAATGTCAAAAAAACCTTCCTTCTCCAACAAACGAATGTGGGTTATCGCACTGTCCACAAGTCCCTTGGCAGTGATACCCTGATCCCGGTCCCTGATCTCCCTGGGCACCGAACCGGAATTTACCCCCACTCTGATGGGGATTTGGTGCGCTTTGGCTGCATCAACGACCTTGCGGATGGCTTGTTTGCTTTTCAGGTTGCCGGGGTTGATGCGCAGCTTGCTGATGCCGCCCTCAGCGGCCAGAATCGCCAATTGATGGTCAAAATGGATATCCGCCACCAAGGGAACAGGACTTTTGTCCACCAGCAAACGCACGTTGGCGGCGGCCTCAATATCAAACACAGAAACGCGCACCAGTTCACAACCGGCTTCCGCCAGCATTCTGATCTGGGTGTTGGTAGCGGCCAAATCCCTGGTATCCGTGTTGGTCATTGATTGGATGCTGACAGGCGCTCCCCCGCCGATTGTTACCAACCCCGCATGGACTGCTCGTGTTTTCACCATACTAAAATAACCGAACTATATCCCGGAAAGTAATCCATATCATCAGGCCAAAAAGCAGTATCATACCAATCGCGTGAACATAGCCTTCCCTCTCAAGGGGCTTTCCGCGGATAGCCTCGACGACCAGGAAAAGCATCCTGCTGCCATCAAGGCCTGGGAATATCAGCAGGTTGATGAGCCCAAGGTTAATGGAGATCACCGCCATCAGGTAAAGATAGCCCTGGAGCTGGGATTGCCGTGTTTCCTCCACAATGAGCTGGGTAATGCCCACGATTCCGGAAAGCTCATTGATGCCCTGGCCCCGGGTCACCAGGTTTTTTAGCGCCGAAATGATGGAAACCCCAGCGTTGTAGCACAGGACAACAGAAGATTTGATCACATCCCCCACGCTGCCCGGCGACCATTCGGCCGGCGTACTGGTGAGGGCGTTCACACCAATCATATAGCGCTTTTCCACATTGTCAAAGAGTGGTCTGACACGAAGGAGGACCTCATCCTGCGCGCCTTCTTCACCGCGGAGCACGCTGAAAGCAAGTGTGTCAGCATTCGGGCCCGACTCCTGGGCGATCAGGGGTATCAGATTATCTGTCACCGGGTAGCCGTTTACTGAAATAATCTGATCCCCCGGCAGAATACCGGCAGCCTCTGCCGGGCTGTCCTGGTTGACAGATTGCACAACCGTCACGGTAGGCCCAGCTGGGGCGGGGACGCCGCTGATGGTGTAGAAAATCACGGCCACCACAAACGCCAAGAGAAAATTCATGACCGGCCCCATCAGGATGGTCATCAGGCGCTTGAAAACACTGTGCTTGCCAAAAGCCCTGGGGTCACCTTTGCTCTCACCGCTTACATCATCTTCCCCGTAAAAAGCGCAGTAGCCGCCCAACGGGATGGCTCTCAGAAAAAAAAGGGTACTGTGCTTTTTACGCTTCCACTTAAGCAATTGCGGACCGAAACCTATTGAGAACTCCCTGACCGGAATTCTGAAAAGTCTTGCGGCAAAAAAATGCCCTGCCTCGTGGACTGTTATCATGACGCCGAACATCAGAACAGCGGCCAGTATATAAAATGCGGTCATATGTCCTCCTTGGAGATTTGATTGATAATTTCCCGGCTCTTTTCCCTGGATCGCCTGTCCGCGTCCAGGATCGCTTCAAGGGTATCCGCCGGCATCGGACCCAGCGCTGCCAATGTCTCTTCCACTACCCGGGCAATCTGTCCAAAGCGAATGGCATGATGAAGATACCCGTTTACGGCAATCTCATTGGCTGCGTTCAGTACACAGCAAGCGGCTCCGCCAGCGCTGAGTGCTTCATAAGCAAGCCGAAGGGCAGGAAATCGTTCAAAATCCGGCTTTTCAAACCGTAAGTTTGAAAAGTCCTCCGGCGCCATTGGCCTGACACCGGTTGTGATACGTTCGGGGTATGCCATGGCAAAGGCGATGGGCACCCGCATATCCGGCAGACCCATCTGGGCAAGAAGGGCACCATCCGCGAATTCCACCATGGAATGCACAATGCTGCTGGGATGAACCAACACCTGGATTTGACCGGGTGTCGCATCAAAGAGCCATTTTGCTTCAATGATCTCCAGTGCTTTGTTGAACATGGAAGCGCTGTCGATGGTAATCTTCTCTCCCATTCGCCATGTGGGATGGCTCAACGCTTCATCAAGGGTGGCATGTGCAATTCTGTCTGCCGACCAAGCCATGAAAGGCCCGCCGGATGCCGTAAGGATAATACGGCGGAAACACTTGGCTTTTGCTCCCATCAGGCATTGATAAATGGCGCTGTGTTCGCTGTCAACCGGCAGGAGAGCGGGGTTTTGCGGGTCATCCGGGCACAGGTCCTTAACCAGCTGTCCGCCTGCCACCAAAGCCTCCTTGTTGGCAAGCAGTACCCGTTTGCCGGTTTTCCTGGCGTTTAGCACACTGCCCAATCCGATCATTCCCACAACAGCCACCAGCACATCATCACAGGGAACCTGGCTTGACGCCACTTCCAGGGCGGATGGCCCAAAATGCCACTGGCAAAAGTCTGTGCCACTGGGGGGACTGATGCTTTTTCCGGTCAATCCCGCCATGAGGGGGCGGTACTTCTTCACCTGCTCAACAAAGAGAAGGTCGTTGCTGTGCGCGGTCAGGCCCGTTACGCGGAAGCGCCCAGGATGCATATCGACGATATCAAGTGCCTGCCGGCCGATCGAGCCGGTGGACCCCAGGATAACAATATCCCGCATGCCCGTTCTCACAAAAAGGCCTGGTAAATATAAACCAGCACTGCAACAAACAGGATGCTGTCAAGCCGGTCCATCATGCCGCCATGGCCCGGAAAGATGTGGCCAAAGTCCTTGATACGACAGTAGCGTTTGACCAAGGAGGCAAACAAATCGCCAATCTGTCCTGCGATGCTTCCCAGAAAGCCCAACAGGAGGAAATGATAAAAGGGTATGGTATTGCTCGCAAAAGCTGATGATAATATGAAAATCCCCACCGCTGCCAAAATACCGCCTGCGAGGCCCGCCACAGCTCCTTCTACAGTTTTCTTTGGGCTAACCTCAGGAACCAGTTTTACCCTGCCGAACCGGACGCCTGCAAAATAAGCGAAAGAATCACCAAGCACGGGAACAAAAAAAGCAAGGCTGAGGAAAGTGCGCTGCTGGGCGATTGGCGTCACCCGAACCAGGGCCAGCATGCAAAGACCGGGTACAACAATGGAAAAAAGCGGCAGCAATGACATCAGCAAGTCTTCCAGCTTGGGAGCGCTCCTGAAAATCACCACCGCGCTAACGGCCATCATCGTCAACATTGTCAGGAACATCAGCAGCAGCAGCCCTGCCAGTTCCGTTAAAAGCAAAAAGCCGGGAACCGCGATGATAAGGGCTATCCAGCTGGGAATGGCTACTGGACGCAAGCCTGTCTGGGAGAGGGCATGGAACTCCTCATACATAGAGAGGCATACGGCTGCCACCCATAGCAGGGAAAAAGCCCAGCCCCCAAAATAAAGCGCAAAAGCAAGCAGGGCCAGAAGGATGATTCCGGTCAAAATCCGTGTGGTCATGGCTACCTCCCGCCAAACCGGCGTTGCCGCTTTGAGAAATCAAAAAGCGCCTGCTGGTAATCTTCCACGGTAAAGTCAGGCCACAGTTTATCAATGAAACTGATTTCCGCATAAGCACTCTGATACAGCAAAAAATTGCTCAGGCGTTTTTCCCCGCTGGTGCGGATCACCAGATCCACATCCGGCTGTAAAGCTGTATACAGGGAACTTTCCAAATCATGCAAACTTAGGGTTGTTGCTTTTATTTCCCCCTTTTCTGCCTTTAGAATTATTGCTCTTACAGCCCGAAGGAGTTCATCCCGCGCACCGTAATTGATGGCGATGTTCAGTTGAAGGCCTGAATTGCTCTGAGTGCGTTCTTCAGCTGCTGCGACGGCATTCCTGGCGTCCTCCGGCAGACTATCCTTATCTCCCAGAATGCGTATTTTCACATTTTTTTCGTGCAGTTCATCAATTTCAGAGGCAAAAAACTCCACAATCAACTGCATCAGCGCGTCTACCTCAAAAGCCGGGCGCTGCCAATTCTCTGTAGAGAAAGCATACAGGCTTAATACCTCAAGGTTGTTGTTGCTGCTAAAACGTATAATTTCCCGAAGCGCCTCCACCCCCTGCCTGTGCCCCATGACAACTGAAACCGCATGTTTTTTGGCCCAGCGGGCATTGCCATCCATGATGATGGCTACATGGCGGGGCAGGCGCTCTATCCGCATTGAGCGTCCCTCTCCTCCGGAGTGCCATCCCGAAAAAGCGCTGTGATAAGCGTATCTCCGCGTAAGGTTACGACTCGCGGTGATCTTGCAGCAGTATCAACAGTGGGAAATGGGGGCTTTGTGTATTCGACCTTCACATGAATCCCCTGGGCAGCCAGTATTTGCAAAGCTTCCCCCACAGGCAAACCACATACATCGATTGCGCTCAAACAGACAGAATCTCCTTCTCCTTCTCCTGCCCCATCTGGTCAATGTCTTTGATAGCGCTGTCTGTGGCTTTCTGCATTTCATCTTCCGCTTTGCGCTGATCGTCCTCGGTGATATCGCTGCTCTTTTTCATCTTCTTGAATTGTTCCATGGCATCCCTGCGGATGGAGCGGACAGCCACTTTAGCCTCCTCTGCGGATTTCCACACCATCTTGGTCAGGTCCTTCCTGCGCTCCTCGGTGAGTTCTGGCACCACCAGGCGGATGACCTTGCCATCATTGGCAGGATTCATGCCCAAATCGCTCTTCTGAATCGCTTTTTCCACCATCGGAATAGCTTTTTGATCCCATACCGAAATAGTAAGAATCCGCGGCTCCGGTGCCATGATATTGGCCATCTGGTTAAGCGGCGTATGTGTGCCATAATAGTCCACCGTGATGCGGTCCAGCAGTTTCGGGTTGGCCCTGCCCGCTCTGAGTGACGCCAACTCCTGGCGGTACACTTCCTTGGTCTTTTCCATTTTGTTAACGGCTTGTTCAATTACATCCTGATACATCGCGCAAACCTCCTTTTTTCTTGCCCTATTGTAACTGTTTACACCTGCCAAATCAACCGCGTATAAGGCTATGGCGCCAGAAAAGCGTCAATGGCTTGCTGGTTCTCCATCAAATCAGCCACGATTAGGTACATTCCCCGGATTGTCCTGGACTGGGCGCCGCCGGAAACAGGCACCCTTAGAGTGCTCAAATGTGTGTCATTGAGCGCAAGCAGATTTTGAAGCAAGGCAATCGCTTCGGCTATGGTGAGGTTGGTCTTCACCTGAGGAATTAAACGCGTTAAAACGGTGGATAGGCCAACAAAATCAAGCGTCAGCATCCGTTGAAGAATCGCCTTTAGTATTTCCTGCTGGCGGATGACGCGCTGGTAATCGCTGTCCATCTTCCGGATGCGCGCGAATGCAAGCGCCTGTCGGCCGGTTAAGGTGACGTAACCTGACTCCGTGAGTTTTTCATCCGACTTGGGTCTCCCCTGCTGCTGGTTGTAGTAAGCCATTATAGCATTTAACGACTGAAGTTCCTTGTCTGACACAGTTACCTGAATGCCACCGATGGCATTCACGAGTTCTTCCATCAAATTAAAGTTCACCGAAAGGTAACCGTCTGCTCTCACGCCAAAGTTCTCTTCCAGAGTCAGAATCAAAAGATCCGGCCCGCCAAAGGCGTAGGCAGCATTCAAACGGTTGCTTCCACGATCAGGTATAGATACATACAAATCCCGCATGAATGAAACCAACTTCACACTTCCGCCGGCCGGGTCCAGTTGTGCCAATATCATCGTGTCGCTTCGGCCGGACAGAGACTGATTATCCGTATCAACGCCAATAATCAGCAGCTTAAAACTCATACTGCCAGATACCTCGGCCAACTGACTGTCCTCAGGTTCTACAAGAAAAGTGCCCGCGCCCGGTGCCGGATACCCATCCGGCAGCACGACAAAATCCGCGGCATCCCCGCCTTGCTGCCGGAGGAACATGATCAGCTCTGTCAGTTCCCACTCATCAAGCATTACCTCACCCCCAGCGGCAATACAGCATAAACAGAGCATCAAAATGGCAAGGACTACGCTGAAAACACGCGTAATCATTGGCCTTCCCCTAATCATGGTTGCTGTCTCGGGAGATGCTGCCAAAATAGTTGTAGTCTACATTGATGATGCAGCGGTGACGCGGGTCAAGGCTTTGGGCAAAGGCAGAGATATCCCTGATGATTTCGTCTTCTTTGTGCGATGTGTCCACCGGAAGGGTAATGTCAAAAATTAGCTTAATACGCGTTTTTCCCGGTACCATGCGAAAATCATGCATGGACAGCGGCGGATTATAGCCGGTAAGAAAAGCTGTGATTTTTTTGGCAGGGCTATCACTTCCCACTTCATCGGCGACTACCGGATCCATATGGATGTTAATGGGAAGATCAAGACAATCCATGATTTCCCGCTCAGCCCGGTCTATGGCCTCATGGATACTGATCAAGCTTGTGCTGGCGGATACCTCGGCGTGAACAGACGCATAGGCGCGGCCTGGGCCATAGTCATGTAATACAAAATCATGCAGGCCAAGGATCTCCGGATATGACCTGAGGATAGTGATCGCTTGTGTGCCAAGCGCTTTGTCGGGTTTTCCCCCAATTAACTGAGTGACGGTATCGCGGAGGATTCTGTAGCCACTCCACAGAATGAGCACGGCCACACCCAGCCCCAGGTAACCATCTACCAACAGGCCGAAAAAATGTGAGAGCAACAGGCCTATAGCTATCATCGTAGTGGTCATTACATCATTCAGGCTGTCCTGGGCAGATGCTGCCAAACTGGCGATGCTGTATGACTTGCCATTCCTCCGGTAGAAAAAAAAGAGGAATACTTTCACGGGGATTCCAGCCACCGTGATTATAAACACTGCCCAGGTGAATATTGGCGCTTCGGGCCGCGTGATGGCGCCCCAACTGGTGCGTGCCAGGTCCAGGCCAATGTAGAGAATAAGGATTGAAATAACCAGGGAACCAATGTATTCCATGCGTCCATGTCCGAAGGGATGCTCCATATCCTTGGGTTTTCGGGCCAGCCTAAGAGAGATGAAGGAGACCAATACCGCACCCATGTCCGTCAGGTTGTTCAGGCCGTCTGCAATCACCGAAACCGATTTGGCCGAAATGCCCACCACAATTTTGCTGGCGGCAAGCAGAACATTGGCAGCAAGGCCAATAAAAGTCGCGCGCAGGGAAACCTGCGCGCGCTTTTCCTGATTGATGATGTTGTCAAACCGGGGGCTTGCCATTTACGCCTGATGGGTAATACATTTGGTGGGGCAGACCTTTACACATTCGCCGCACAGGGTACATTTCTCCGGGTCAATGACAGCGCAATTGCCAATGACATGGATGGCGTCGAATTCGCAAGCCTTTTCACACCTCTTGCAGGCGATGCACGCTTTGGAACAAGCGGCCATCGCGTCTTTGGCATTGGCAGCATTCAGGCACCTGACCGTCACCTTTGCGGCCCGGGGCAAGAGCTTAATGAGGCTCCGGGGACATGCCGGCACGCATAGCCCGCAGGATGTGCACTTGTTTTCATCAATTGATACAATGCCATTTACGATCTTCATGGCGTCAAACTGACAGGCTTTTACGCAGTCACCAAGCCCTACACAGCCCCAGGCGCAGGCAGTGGGACCACCCGCCATCTGTGTCGCTGCATGGCAGGAAGGGGGGCCAATATAGTCATATCGGGGTTTCGCCACGCCGTTTTCCCCCTGGCATAGCAGCCTGGCAACTCCCGGTGCGACATCACAGGCGTTTTTCCCCATAATCTCAGCCAGCGCATTAAAGGTTTTTTGCCCGCCCGGAGTACAGGCTGTAATGGATGCTTCTCCGCTGACAACGGCTGCCGCGTATGGATCGCAGCCGGCGTAGCCGCAGGCGCCGCAGTTGGCACCCGCTACCGCTTCCCGCACCCGGGCGACACGCTCATCCACAGGCACTGAGAAAGCCTTGTCAGCAAATGTCAGCACCAGGCCAAACAACACGCCAAGTCCGCCCAAAACCGCCACGGCGGAGAGAATAGCCGTTGTATTCATCGTCCCCTCCTTATTTCACAAGTCCGGTAAAGCCAAGGAAGGCCACGGACATAAGCCCTGCAATCACCAGGCTGATGGGAAAGCCTTTGAAAGCAGCCGGGATATTGGAGGATTCCAGACGTTCCCGGGCGCCTGCCATCAACACAATGGCCAGCAGAAAACCCAGCGCTCCAAAAACGCCATTGAGCACGGACCAAAGCATGTTGTATTGGTCAGAAATATTTAGCAGGGTCACACCCAAAACCGCGCAGTTGGTTGTAATCAGGGGCAGATATATACCAAGCGCGCTATAGAGGGCAGGGACAGTTTTTTTCAGGAACATCTCCACAAACTGCACCAGCGCTGCGATGACCAGAATAAACGATATTGTGTTTAGATACTGAAGACTCAGAGGTACCAGAATGTAGTAGTATACAACATAAGTTATCAACGAAGCCAGCGCCATCACAAAAGTAACAGCAACACCCATGCCTGCGGCCGTCTCCACCTTGCTGGATACGCCGAGGAAGGGGCAGCAGCCCAGATATCTGGAGAAGATGAAGTTATTGCTTAACACGCAGTTCACCATGAACAGTAAAAAATTGACCAAGGTAAACTCCATCATGCTTTGACTCCTTTCCCAGCGGAACGCTTGGCGATCTTGCTGACAATGCTGTTCACGATGCCAAGAATAAGCCCAAAGAGGATAAATCCGCCCGGCGCCATGATGGCAATCAGCATGGGCTGAAAGGTGGGGCCCAGGATGTCCAAACCAAAAACCGAGCCATTTCCGATTATCTCACGAACCATGCCGATGAGGATGAGTGCCAGGGTAAAGCCAAGACCCATGCCCAGGCCGTCAGCGGCCGAATGCAGCACGCTGTTCTTGCCTGCAAAGGCTTCTGCCCGGGCCAGGATGATGCAGTTCACCACGATCAGGGGAATAAAAATTCCTAAAGCGTCATACAGCGAAGGCACAAAAGCCTGGATGAGCATCTGAACCACCGTCACGAAGGTGGAGATTACGACAATATAGGCAGGGATACGAACCTTTGCGGGAATGAAGTTTCGCAGAAGCGAAATCACGATGTTGCTTCCCAACAGCACAAAGGTGGCCGCCACGCCCATTCCCAGGCCGTTGGTGGCGCTGGTTGTGGCCGCAAGGATGGGGCAAACGCCCAGAACCAGTCGGAAAACGGGGTTTTCGTTAAGAACGCCATTGATAAAGACACCGCGCATCGTCTGTTTCTTACCCATGTTTCTTCACCGTCCCATATACGCGTCTTTTGGTCCAGCGGTCAATCAGCGGGGTCACCGTGTTCATCAGCAGGATCGCGAAGGTCACGCCTTCAGGATATCCGCCAAACTTACGGATGACCACTACAATGATGCCGCAGCCAATTCCAAAGATGATGTGCCCGACTTTCAACAGTGGGTTGGTCACGTAGTCCGTGGCCATAAACACTGCCCCAAAGAGGACGCCGCCGGAGAGTATCGCCATCCACGGATCGCTGCCCAGAATCCAAGACAGCAGCGCCACCGAACCCACAAAAGTGACCGGGATATGCCAGGAAATGGTTCCTACAAAGAGCATGTACAGAAAGCCAATGATGATTGCCAGCTTGCACACCTCGCCAACTGTACCGGGAATGTTGCCAACCAGCAAATCATATGGGTTATATGCACTCGGGCGTATCAGCGCCGTGGCAGCTGAGACAGCATCAGGGCTGGGCACCACGCTGGTGCTTCCCAGCACCCGCATAGGCAGCGTATAAACGGTCATCTGGGCTGGCCAGGAAACGAGCATGATACCCCGTGCCAGCATGGCCGGGTTCATGAAGTTTTGCCCAATGCCGCCAAAAAGCTGCTTTACAAGCAGAATGGCAATGATGCTGCCAATTGCAGGAAGCCATAGCGGTACTTCAGCCGGCATATTCAGCCCCAGGATAAGCCCTGTTACTGCTGCTGAGAGATCATTGACCCGAACTGGCTTCCTGGCCAGTTTCTGCCAGACAAATTCGGCCAGCACGGCCGATATAACGGACACAGCCAGCACCCAGGCTGCCCGCAGGCCAAAAAGATAAACGCCGGCTGCCGTGGTGGGTATCAAGGCGATGAGGACATCCAGCATCAAGGTTTGGGTGCTCTCACGCGCCACGAAGTGCGGTCCGGCGGACATACGCAGATTCATGTCTAAATCCTCCTCGCTGCGATTTTTTCCTTGGCTTCCTTGAAGGGAAAGTTGATTCTCGCCGGACAGACATAGTGGCAGCTGTGGCAGAGAATGCAATCCATAACATTTTCCTTCTTGGCCTGGCCCAGGTTTCCTGCTTCACACAGAATGTTGAGCCGCTGAGGGTTGAGCATTATCGGGCAGGCCGCAATGCAGCGGGAACAACGGATGCACTCGGTTGTTTCCTGGAGGGCTGCGTCTTTTTTATTGACCACCACCAGGCAATTGTTCGCTTTGGTGACGCTGACGGAATCGTCCGGCAGCGCCAAACCTGTCATACTGCCGCCAAAGAACAACTTGCCGGGCTCTTCACTGGTTCCCCCGCAGGCTGTAATTAGCTCGCTCACGGAGGTACCAATACGTACAAGGAGATTTGAAGGCTCATTGACGATGCCTGTCACGGTGGTAATGCGCGCAATGGAGGGCTTTCCCTCTGTTACAGCATCCGTAATGGCGGCGGCAGTCGCTACATTCAGCACTACCACATGTGCATCCATGGGCAAACCGCCTGAGGGAACTTCCCTGCCGGTGACTGCCTTTATCAGCTGCTTTTCACCCCCTTGGGGGTACTTTGTCTTCAGCAGTGCCGTTGAGATGCCCTCTCGTCCCGCCGCGGCTTTTTTGATGGCCTCATAAGCATCCATCTTATTTTCCTCAATAGCGATGACGCCCTTTTGGACGCCCATTGCCCTCATGGCGGCCCTCAATCCGTTCACAACGCGCTGGGGCTCTTCCAGCATCAGCCGGTGATCGGCGGTGATAAAAGTCTCACACTCAGATCCGTTGAGCAGGATGGTATCAACCGTTTTTCCTTCGGGCAGAACCATCTTGGCATGTGTTGGGAAACAAGCGCCGCCCATCCCGCAGATGCCGGCATCGCGTATGGCACCAATAATTTTGTCTGCGGGCGCCGTTTCCACATCCCCCAGTATATGGCAATCCACCCAGGTGTCCTGCTTGTCATTGCGGATCAGTATGCAGGTGCTGGGTTTGCCATAGAGTTGTTGTTTGGATATTACGGCCGTCACCTCACCAGATACGCTTGCGTGAACCGGAATTCCCCGGGGCCCGGCAGGCTCGGCCACGACCTGCCCCAGTTTTACCAGATCGCCCTTCTTGACGCAGGGGATGCTTGGCGCGCCAAGGTGCATATCCACAGGGATGCAGACTTCTTCAGGTACATATGGCCGGATGGGCTTTGATTTGGTGGCCTCCTTGCCTTCATGCTTTTCCTTCAGAGGATGGATGCCACCCCTAAAACTCAGTTTTGACAAATATTTTCCCACCTTTCTCGCTAATTACCAATTCGCTTGCTGAACTCGTTGTGCGCTTCATTGACAGCATCAACCACAGCCTGGCTGGTAATGGTAGCTGCGGTTACACCATCGATGGTGGACGGGCTTTGGACCTCCTCCGCCTTACGAAGATGAAGGGGCGGCAGTTTGTTCAAAAACTGTGATGCATATTCCTCATCCCGCACTTTGTCACCAAGCCCGGCGGTCTCATTAAACTGCTCATCACCGACCACAAGGGAAGCCACCCGCCCTTGCGCATCAAAAGAAACGCTGACTGCTACCGGCCCCGCGTAACCTTGTTTATTGATGGTGAATATTCCGTCACCGCCGGTTATGTTTGCCTCAAGATATTTTTCGTAGGCCAGGTTGATGGCATCCGCCACCGCCTGACTTGTGACTGTCGCCGCAGTGATTGCATCAATCGTGGAGGGCGTTGCCGTTTCATTTGCCTTACGAAGGGTAATAGGGGGCGTCTTGCCAATAAACTGGTCTATAAACGGTGCCTCCTGCGCTTTTGAACCTAAACCTGTGGTTTCTTCAAAGCGAATGTCGCCTATACTCAGTTGCCTAATGCTGCCGTTCTCATCAAATGCTACATTCACTGCCACGGGGCTGGCATAGCCTTGGGCGTCAGCGGTATAAGACACCTGGGAAAAGTCGATTTCGGTTTCGTCCCCGGTAAATTGCGCAGCCTCATTCACTGCATCGACGACCGCTTGACTGGTGATTGTGGCACCGGAGATGGCATCAATATTGGATGCCGTTTCCTCTTCATCTGCACCACGCAACGTCATTGGGGGCTTTTTTCCAACAAACTGCGCCGTAAAATCATCTTCCAGGGCGCCCGCGCCGTAGCCCTGGGTCTCGGCGAACTG
>JAAYJP010000146.1 GCA_012522875.1 Clostridiales bacterium
AAACAGTGGTTTTCGAAGGAAATACTATGCAAAAACCATCACTTTAGGAGAGATTCCAGGGGTATCGTTTCAAAAAACCAAGACAACCATTTACTGATTCAGAAAACGCTAGTTTTTAGAGGTTCCCGCATGTCTTATCCGCTTTGGGAAGATGTTTCGCTCAAAGTTTGCGGCTCATTAATCGCCCATATCCCGGCAAAAAAAACGGGACTGCCTCCATGGCAGCCCCGTTTGGCCAAGCAACTTGCTCTTAAGGGGTTATGGTTTGGGCACCGGGCTGGAACTGAACAGCCTGATCCAGGTTTGGTTGCCAATCACACCGTCCACCTGAAGCTCGTTATACCTCTGGAAACTTCGCACGGCCAGATAGGTGGAGTATCCAAAGGCATTGTCAATGGCGCCTGTGTAATAGCCCAACTGCGACAGCCTTTCCTGCGCCTGCCCAACCAGGGCGTTATGATCACCATACTTTAAATGTTTGGCGGGCACGGCTGTGGGTGCCGGAGTCGGACCGACGGGGCTGGGTTTAAGGGTGGGGACATCCGGGACCGGGGTTATTGTGGGCTTGGGCTTTGCGCTGCCGCCAAACAGCACATTCCAGGTGCTTGGACCAACAATGCCGTCGGCCTTGATTTTGTTGACCTCCTGGAAAGCCCTTACGGCAACGACAGTGCCGTAGCCATATTTGCCGTCCAAGGCTCCGCTGTAGTAGTTAAGCGCGATCAGCTTCTCCTGCACCTGCTGCACCTGAAGGCCGCTTGAGCCCATTTGCAACCTGAGGGTGGACGGTGCCGGCACCTCCGGTGTGAGAGGCGGCGGAGTGGGCGTGGGCTTGGAAGTCGGAGCGGGGATGCCCCCAGCAATCAGCTTCTCCCAGGTGATGGGACCAACGATACCATCAACCTGAAGGTGGTTGGCCCGCTGGAATGCGCGTACAGCCAGGTAGGTAGAGTAGCCAAATGTGCTGTCAACAGCGCCGGAATAGTATCCGAGGCCCTGAAGCCGCATTTGCACGATTTGAACCAGGTTGCTCCTGTCGCCATAGACGATACGGAAGCCCCGGTCCCCGGGAGCAGGCGTAGGCAGGTCTGTTGGCACTGTGGTGGGGCCGGGCTTTGGGACAGCTCCGGAATCATACAGCTTCTCCCATGTGGCGGTCCCTACAATGCCGTCCACCTTCAACCCGTTGACCCGCTGGAACTCGCGTACGGCCAGATAAGTGGAGTAACCGAATTTGCCATCCACGGCACCGGCGTAGTATCCAAGCGTCCTGAGGGCACCCTGCACCAGGGTGACACCCGGTCCCTGCTGGCCGTACTGAACCCGTTGGCCAATGGGGCTGGGCGGCGGCACGGGACCGGGGTTGGGCACAGCGGTGCCACTGAACAACTGCCAGTAGGTGGCCTCCCCCACAATGCCGTCAACCTGCAAGCTGTTGAGATGTTGGAAGCTGCGCACCGCCCGGTAGGTGGAGTAGCCAAATTTGCCGTCCACAGCTGCCGTGTAGTAATTGAGCTCCCTCAGGCGCCATTGAACATTAGTCACAGCGCTGCCGGTGTCGCCATACCTCAGCGTCAGGGGAGCAGCAACTGTCGTAGCGCCCGCCATGAGGCTCGCCACAAGAAGAACGGCACACACCAGCGAAGCCAGCAGTCACTTTTTCATAGTGACCTCCCTTTTGGTTGTCAATCGTGTCATAATTATTGTCTTGGAATAATATACTCAATCCCGGCCAATAAGGCAAGAGAAATTGTAACCTTTCAGGACATTCTGGCAGAAAAGGGAATTCCCCCCGCTTAATTGTGAAAATCAGCGTGATGAGTCCCCGGTTGCCAACAGGTGCAATGCCGCCACCGCCTGGGAAAGGGTGGCCACCGCCAAAAGTTTTACGCCTTTTGGGGCTTTTACCCTGCCAAGCCGATCCTTGGGGCAGATTACCTGGGCAAATCCCATGCGGGCACACTCGGCCAACCTGCGTTCCATATGGGGAATAGAGCGTACCTCTCCCAAAAGCCCCACCTCCCCCATCGCGGCCACATCCTTGGGCAGGGTTTTGTCAGACAGGGATGATGCCACGGCCAGGCACACAGCCAGGTCCGCCGCGGGCTCATCCAGGTTGAGTCCTCCGGCTACATTGATATACACATCCTGGTTATACAGTTTAAGACCCGCGCGCTTTTCAAGCACCGCCAACAGCAATGCCACCCGCCCCTGGTCAATGCCGTTAACTGTGCGCCTTGGTACAGCATAAAAAGACTGGGCCGCCAGGGCCTGCAAGTCCACCAGCATGGGGCGGCTTCCCTCCATCCCGCAGAATACCACGGAGCCGGAAATGCCTGTCGCCCTGTTTTGAAGCAGGGATTCAGACGCGTTCTCAACCGCCAGCATCCCCTCCCCCGTCATCTCAAACAGACCCAGTTCATTCACGGAACCAAAACGGTTTTTATTGGCACGCAGCAGGCGGTACTCCCGCTTGTAGTCCCCTTCAAAATACAGGACCACATCCACCATGTGCTCCAGCACCCTGGGCCCCGCCAGAGCGCCCTCCTTTGTCACATGGCCCACCAGCATCACAGCGCACCCTGTGGTCTTTGCATAGCGCATCAGCATGGAGGTGCTTTCCCGCACCTGGCTGACCGATCCCGGGGCTGAGGCCATATCTGGCCGGTACATGGTCTGGATGGAGTCCACCACCACATAGTCGGGAGACAGCGCTTCCAGCTTTGCGTTCACCGCATCCATGGCGTTTTCCGCCAGCACCATCATGGGACATTCACCCACCTTCAGCCGGTTTGCCCGCAGCTTCAATTGCCTGGCGCTCTCTTCGCCCGTGACATACAAAACCCTTTTGCCCTTTCCAGCCAGATAGGTGCACACCTGAAGCAGCAAGGTGCTTTTTCCCACGCCCGGCTCCCCGCCGATGAGCATGAGTGAGCCTTCTACAATGCCGCCACCCAGCACACGGTCAAACTCGGGGATGCCCGTGGGCTGGTGCATCTGCCCGCCGCCCTTGATCTCCGGCAGCAGCGCTTCCTCAGCACCCGTGCCCCCCGGCCGCTTGTCGGGTTTTCTGCCAGAACCCGCCGCCTGGGGGAGGGTTTCCTCCAGGGTGTTCCACGCTTCACAACCGGGGCACTTGCCCATCCAGCGGGGCGTTTCATAACCGCAGGCAGAGCAGATATAGATGGTTTTGATGTTTTTTGCTTTCAAGGGTATTCCTTTCTTATGAACAATCAGGGTATAATGCGGAAAACAGTGGAAGGTGAAGCATGAACAAAAGCACGGCCTATATCGTTGGCGCAGGAGACTTCACTTCAAAGGGTTTTTTACCCGGCCGTGGGGATATCCTGGTAGCTGCTGACGGCGGCTGCGATGCGCTCGTGGCGCTGGGCATCCGTCCGCACATCGTGCTGGGTGATATGGATTCTATCATACGCATCCCCAAAGGGACAGCGCTTCTGCGCTTCCCCGCCAAAAAGAACCTGACGGACATGGCGCTTGCCCTTCGCTTCGCCGCGGTGCAGGGCTACCGCCGCTTCAAGCTCTATGGTGCCACCGGCGGGCGGCTGGACCATACACTGGCCAATTTCCAAACTCTGGCGAGCCTTGCGCGGCAAGGCCACCACGGAGAAATCATCGCCCCGGACATCCTGGCCTACGCCCTGGCGGATGGCCAGCTGCGCTTCCCACCTGTTCAAGCTGGCACGCTGGTATCGGTGTTCGCGGTTGGCGGGGTGGCAGAAGGGGTTTCGCTCAAGGGCCTGAAGTATCCCCTTGGAGATGCGAAGCTGAGCCCTTTTACCCCGCTTGGCGTCAGCAACGAGGCCGTTGGCCATCCATTCGCCATATCTGTACGCCGGGGAACGCTGATCATCACCATCGGGGTGCCGGACTAGGAACCGCCAAAACGCTTCAAATCATCATTCACTGTTTTGTAAAGCGCATCCTCCTGGCGCTCCACATCCACAAGCAACGCCATCTGCGCCCGGGCGCGAACAAGGTTGTGCTCCGGGTAATCCACTTTGAAATACCGATCGCCGTCCAGGTAGTCTGTCAAAAACCTCATGGCCAGCTCCGCCGTGATCACCTTGATGCCAAGCGGAAGGCGGCTTAGTTCCGCATGGGTCAGGAAACCCGCAGTCTCTTCCACAAAGCCCTGGGTAAAGGCCCTTACTTTGTCCATATTCAGGGATACTCGCGCCACATCCGGCTCGTCCTCCGGGGCATTGGAAGCACCAAATCGAACCGCATCGCCATAGTCATACAGCGCTGAGCCCGGCATCACCGTATCCAGGTCAATCACGCACAGGGCTTTGCCGGTTTTTTGATCCAAAAGAACATTATTTGACTTCGTGTCGTTATGGGTAACGCGAAGGGGTAGCTCCCCCCGTTCCAATAGCCGCACAATCTCCCCCAGCATCTTCCTTCGCTCAAAGAAAAATTCCACCTCTTTTTCAAGTGCCGTTACGCGGGCAGCCCGGTCTTCATCCACCGCCCGGACAAAGGCATAAAATCGCTTGGTACTATGGTGAAAGTCCGGAATGGTAACAAACAGCTTGTCCGCCGGAAAATCGGCCAGATGGCGCTGGAAACCGCCAAAGGCGTGCCCTACTTCCATCATCTGCTCCAGGTTTTCAACCATGTCAAGCGCCAGGGCTTCGGTGATATAGGAATAGGCGCGCCAGGTCCCGCCCTCGCCGTCGAGGTACATCACATCGCCGTCTCCTGTGCGTATCACCTCCAGCGCCATGCGGCTGACATCCGCCTGGGAGGCCCCGATATTCCGGCGCAGATGGTCTGTCACGGCAGCAATGTTGGCCATCACCGAGCGGGGATTTTTGAACACATAGGTGTTTATCCGCTGAAGGGTGTAGCTCTGGGTTTCTGTCCCCTGTCGATAGGTGAGGATATAGGTGTTATTGACATTGCCGGAGTGCACTTCCTGGGCCTGTTCAAAGCTCCCCTGAAAGCGGAAATGAGGCAGCACATGCTTGATCCGGTTGTATACCATCGGACACTCCTGTCTTTCATATTGGCATTCGCAGGTATTCTACATTTGACCTGGTTCCCTGTCAATCAAAACCGGCCAAAGCCTTTACACATCCGGGCAAATCCTATAGAATATCTCCGCGGGTATCCGCACCCGGAGAGGTATCGAAGTGGTCATAACGGGGCTGACTCGAAATCAGTTTGGGCGCAAGCCCACGTGGGTTCGAATCCCACCCTCTCCGCCACCCAGGGACTCAACAAATGATAGAAGAGATTCTGTCGGAGGTTGAGTCTCTTGCTTATTTAGGGTCTCGAAATCTGTTGATATATCAAGGGATTTGGCACATCATTGCTTCTTGTTTCTCCG
>JAAYJP010000147.1 GCA_012522875.1 Clostridiales bacterium
GTCAAGGTGGTCAGCATCGATGTCCTGGTCACCATCGCGGTGATCGGCGCCCTGCTCATCGGCAACCATGAGGAGTCGGCCGTGGTCACCTTCCTCTTCCTTTTTGGCGATTACCTGGAACAGCGGACGCTGAACAAAACGCGCAGCGCCATCAGGGAACTGACGGAAATGGCGCCTGAGAGCGCACTGAAGCGCATGGCCTCAGGCGAATATGAAGAGGTGGAAATAGACGAAGTAGGTGTGGGTGACCTGCTCCTCGTCAAAACCGGCGCCAAGGTCCCGGTTGACGGCACGGTGCTTACGGGTGAGGCCCATATCAATGAGGCTTCCATCACCGGCGAGCCCATCCCGGCGGGAAAGGCGGCCGGCGCCAAGGTCTACGCGGGTACCATTGTGGACAACGGTACCCTCACCATCCAGGCTGACCGGGTGGGCGAGGATACCACCTTTGGCCGGATCATCGAGCTGGTGGAGGAAGCCCAGGATTCCAAATCCGAAGCAGAGCGCTTCATTGACAGGTTCGCCAGGTGGTACACACCAGCCGTTCTGCTCCTGGGCTTCATCGTGTGGCTGGTATCCAGGAACATTGAGCTGGCTATCACCATTCTGGTGCTGGGCTGTCCGGGAGCGCTGGTCATCGGCGTACCCGTGTCCAATGTGGCCGGAATCGGAAACGGCGCCAAAAACGGCGTGCTGCTGAAGGGCAGCGAGGTCATCCACGACTTCAGCCGGACAGATACCTTTGTCTTTGACAAAACGGGCACGCTGACCCAGGGCAACCCCCAGGTGGCGGACACCATCCTCTACACCCAGGAACCCGAAAGAATCAGGGCCTATCTGGCCGCCGTCGAAAAAGAATCCGACCATCCCCTTGCCCGGGCTATCGTGGCCCATCTGGGCGACACAGAACCCTTCACCGTAGACAAAACGAATGTGGTCAAAGGCGGCGGCATTTTGGCCCTGGTGGACGGGCACCGCCTGGCTGTTGGCAACGCGGCCCTGATGGAAATGGAAAATATCCCCTTGAATGAAAAGGCTCTTCAGGACATCACCCTTTTTCAGAGCCGCGGCAATTCCCTGGTCCTTACGGCGGTGGATGGCGAGCTTAAAGCCCTGACCGGTATCCGGGACCAGGTGCGGCCCGGCGTCAAGGAAGACCTGGCGAGGCTTAAGCGCCTGGCCGTGAGGCATTTAGTGGTTCTGTCCGGCGATAACCAGGGCACCGTGGACCTGGTAGCCCGGGAACTGGGCCTCACCGAAGCCCACGGGAACATGCTGCCTGAGGACAAGTCTGACTACATCCAAACGCTGATTGCCCAGGGGCGCACCGTGGCTTTTGTGGGCGATGGTGTCAACGACAGCCCCTCCCTGGCCCTGGCCCAGGTGGGCATCGCGATGGGCAGCGGCACAGATGTGGCGATTGAAACCAGCGATGTGGTCCTGATGAACTCTGACTTCAGCCGCCTGCCCCACGCCCTGGGGCTGGCCCGGGCCACCGCCCGGAACATGCGCCAGAACATCTTCATCGCCATCGCGGTGGTGCTGGTGCTTTTGGCGGGCGTTTTCTTCAGCGACTGGATGAACATGTCCATCGGCATGCTGGTCCACGAGGGCAGCATCCTGGTGGTTATCCTGAACGCCATGCGGCTCCTGCGATTCAAACCGAAAAACTGATTTAGGAGAATGATCATGAAAAAAGCGACACTGCATCTGGACGCCCTCACCTGCCCCTCCTGCGTGATGAAAATCTCGAACGCCGTCAAGGGCCTTGCCGGTGTGGACAAGGACTCTGTGAATGTGCTCTTCAACGCCAGCAAGGTCAAGGTGGACTTCGACGAAGCCCAATTAAGCGCTGTGGACATTGAAAAGAGCATCACCACACTGGGTTACGATGTGAAAAAGGTTCAGGTAAAATAATCCCAAAACCCTAAAAAGGCGCGGCCAACGCATCTGCCTGGCCGCGCCTGAAATGTGCTTGCTGTTAGTCTGTCACCTGGGTACCGCGCCGGCCCTGAAGGCCCTCTAGGGCCAGTGCAAGGCTGGTAATCACCGCACGCCTGAAGGGATGGCCTGAGACAAAGCGAAAAGCAGCTTCGGCTTTTGGCGCCATGGAGCCCTGGGCAAATTGCCCCTGGCCCTGGCAGGCCAACAGCTCATCAGAGGAAATGTGCTCAATGCCCTGTTGCGCCGATGTCCCATAATCCAGATAGGCCTGCTCTACCTCGGTTAAAACCAGCAGCACATCCGCTTTCAGGTCATCCGCCAGGCGGCAAGCGGCCAGATCTTTATCAATCACCGCATCCACGCCATCAAGCCGGCCGCCTTTGTTCCGTGCCACAGGGATGCCGCCACCGCCCGCCGCGATGGGGATGAAACCCCGCTCCATCAGGGCTTTTACCTGTTCCAGCTCCACGATCTCCACAGGGTCCGGCGAGGGAACCACCCGCCGCCAGCCGCGCCCGGCATCCTCCCTGAAGGTGTGGCCAGTCTGTGCCGCAATCTCATCTGCCTGGGCCTTGTCATAAAACATGCCGATGGGTTTGGTGGGGTTACCAAACGCAGGGTCTTCCCTCTCCACCACCACCTGGCTGACCAGGGTGACCGGACGCTGAGGCAGGCCCTCATCCTTCAGCAGTTCACCCAAAGCCTGCTGGATGTGGTAGCCAATCATCCCCTGGCTCATGGCACCGCAGACATCAAAGGGCATGGCGGGAGTAAGATGGGCAGCGGCCTCGTTTTGCATCAAAATCCTGCCCACCTGGGGACCGTTGCCGTGGACAATGGCCATATGCCAGCCTGCCTTCACGATTTCCACCAGCTGCCTGGCTGTGCTCCTGACCACGCTCAGCTGCTCTGATGCGGTGGCTTCTCCTCCTTTTCGCGCAAGGGCGTTGCCCCCCAGCGCCACTACCAAAACCTTGTCCACTCGTCTTCCTCCCTTTCGCGAAATACATATTGGCTGGTATACGCCTTCAGCAGCGCACCGTAATCCGGGGTAAAGGCCAGCGCGTCCCCCACTTGATATTCCGGCGCGCGGCTTAAGTCCACAATCAGGTGGTCGGAACTGGCGCCCAGAACCCTGACGCGCCCGTCCCTTGGACTCAGGCCTTCCGCATCGGTGTCCTGGCGCCCGATGGCCAGAATGCCCCGGCGCATGGGCCCCTGGTCGGGGAAGGCCACATACTCCCCAAACGCGTTGGGCCCGCTTGTTCCCTCAGGTTTCGAGGGTTTGTCCTGCACCTCCACCAGGCGGGCCACCAGGGTAAAGGCGTCCTGATGCAGGAAGGGAAAAGGGCAGCCGTGGGCTGTGTCCCGGCCCAGAAAGAGACCCTCGCCTATGCGCAAATGAGTGATACCCCGGGGCAAACGCCCCTCAAACAGCAGGTGAAGGGAACTGGAATTCCCTCCGGATATGACAGGCAGGGAAAGATCCAGTTCCCGCTGCAGGGACCGGGCGATTTTAAGAAGTGTCCCCAGGTTGCGGTCATCCGGCAGGATGCCGCCAAAGCAGGTAAGGTTGGTGCCCACGCCCGCCATTTTCAGCCAGGGTTCTTCCCTGATCGCTATAGCCGCCTTCTTGATACCGTCCCGGTCCCTGTGGTACAGGCCTTCCCGCAAATCGCCCAGGTCGATCAAGAGAATGACGCTGTGGTGCTTTTCAAGCCCTTGCGCCGCTTTCCCCAGGGCACGGATGGCAATCAACTCGCTTTGGAGGCTGTATTCGCTGTGCTCAATGGTCTCACTGGCCATCAGGGGGTCAGATGGCCTGAGGGACAAGCGGGGGCGTGTTTGCGGCAGCCTGGCCAGGTTGTGCGCCCGGGAATCGGCCAGCATGGGCACGCCAGCCTCAAGCAGGGCCTCGACAATCGGGGGATAGGCGCATACCACTTTGGTCACCGCCGCCATCGTCACGCCGTTTTTCTCACAGGCGGCCAGGACACAGCGCGCATTTTCCCTGATCTTGGCCAGGTTTGCAATGATACAGGGCGCTTTCACAGCAGGATCTCCTCCGCCAGGCTCAACTGCAGGAGCGCAAGCGCTGCCTCAGGGTAGCCGCGGCTTAGGACCCCCAGGCTGGCCATCAGGTAGTACCGGTCCACCAGCACCCGCATGGCCTGGGGTTTGGGGTAGAGCATATCGCCGGCGATATTCATATCACGCAGCGCTTTGAGCACCCCACCCCGGCCCGGCAGGCGGGTCAGCGCGCCGCCGGTGGCGATGAGGGTGGTAACCTCGCTTAAGTCCTTGCCTGTGGCATAGCTTTTTCGGCCTTCCGGCAGATACACCTGGCGCAGCGTACCTGCATGCCGCCTGATGGCGGACCGGCCTGCCTCAAGCGCAAGGCGGCCGGCCAGGCGAAACTGCGCAGGCGTTTGCGGGATGGGTTGCCATGCATCAAACTCACCCGGCGCGTTCAGGCCTAGCTCCCGGCTTAGGCTTTCCAGGCCAATGGTTTGGGCCAGGTGGGCGGCATTGATGTACAGCCCCAGATCCCCCTCCACCGTGCGTTTGAAAAATGGCTCCGGCTGGGTTTGGACCAAAGCGATGGCTTCACTCCCCTGGGCGCCTGAATGCACATCGGTGGTGGCGCCGCCGATATCCACCGCCAGCACATCACCGATGACCGGCTGCAGGATCCGCAGCGCTTCCATCACAGCGCCAGGTGTGGGCATGACGGGGCCGTCCACCATCTCCCGGATACGGGCCATACCAGGTGCTTTCACGATA
The DNA here is from genome assembly GCA_012522875.1 of Clostridiales bacterium. GTDB lineage: Bacteria > Bacillota > Clostridia > Christensenellales > Aristaeellaceae > UBA6115. Next base: position 4,729 of record JAAYJP010000147.1, read on the forward strand.
TGGACCTCAAATAACTTTTGAATCTCCCGCCTGGCCGGCTCAATGTTGAGCTGATCCAGGCTGGGATACACATTTTCGGTCACTCGGACAGGCTGCCCCGCCCGCTCAAAGATGCCGGCAACGCCTGGCGCCGCCTGGGAATTGCCGGCATATATCACAGGGATGTCAAGGCCCAGGGAAGCGATAGCCCGGGCATTGTGCAACGCGGTATCCCTATCCCCATAGTCAGTGCCGCCGGCAAGGAGGATCAGATTGGGTTTGAGACTGCTTAAGTCCTCCAGCTCGTCCAGCCCCATTTTGCCCGCCGTCACCCGGCGCACCACGGCTCCCGCGCCCAGGGCTGCCAAATGGGCTGCCCTGGCGGTCATCTCATACACCAGGCCATGGACACTCATGGAAAGCCCGCCAGCGGCGCTTGAAGCGGCGTAGAGGGTGCGCCAGGAAAGTCCCGGGGCCTTCAAACTGGCTTTCAGATTTTCAAGTGCTGCCTTCAGCCCGCCAAGCACATCCCCATGCTGGGCGGTGGTAGGGGCCATCCCCTGGCCCAGAAAAGAAGGATTGCCAGCTAAGCCGTCAAATGCGCTCACCACCGTGGTGGTGGAACCGATCTCCGCCACCACGGCGTCAATGGGCCTGCCAGCGTTGTCTGTCACTTGCGGGCTTTCCTCATTTTGATCAGCGCGGTCGCCACATGGACGCCCTTTGCTCCGCGCCCAAACCCCTCGTCGGCGCCGGCCTCCCGGGCCAGCTCAGGCGTCACCTGGGTGCCGCCGGCCAGGAAAACCAGCCGGCTCCTTACACCCATCTCCCGGGCGATCCGGTCAATCAGGGCGATATTTTTGTAATGGATGTTGTCATGGCTGATGATGGTGGATGCCAGGATGGCATCCGCCCCCACCTCAATGGCAGCGCTCACCAGCTTATCCGGTGGTACGCTGGTCCCCAGATAATGCACCTGGATTCCATAACCCTCAATGCCGCCGTGCTTGATGTCAATGATTTCCCGAAGGCCCACAGAGTGCTCGTCCTCGCCCACTGTGCCGCAGACCACCTTGATGGGACACTCCTTGATAGCGGCGCGGATCTCGTCATCCTCCATCACCTCAGGCTCAGGCGGGATCACCAGGGAGTCCAGCGGGATGCTGAAGGGCACTTTACCCTTCACCTCTACCCGGGTGCCATCCACCGGATGCATCACCTCCAGGGAAATGACCTCCGGGTCCTCAAGGTTCATCCGCCGCGCGGCTTCAAGCGCTGCTGCCCGGGCCACCTTTTTCTCCGCCGGGAAGAAGAGGGTAAGCATCACCGTGCCGTCTCCCAGCCATTCCATCTCAGGCTTCAGGAACCTGGCCCCCGGTTGGCGCAGTTCACCGGACTCGGCCATGCGCATGGCAGCGTTGTCCGTCTCATCCAGTTCATCGATATACTGGATCATTTCCGGGCGCTCAAGCGTGCAGCCGCCGATAAGGCCGGCAGGGCTTTGACCGGTTCTCAGGCCGTACTGGGCAGTGTTGTTGTACCCATAATGGGCCGTGACGGGAGCCATGTAATCCTTTTTGCGCGCGATCAGGGAGCCGGCCCCGATGCCGCCGGTAAGGCTGCGGGAAATGCCGTCGCCATTGCGCTCCGGGAAATAGCCTGAGTCCACGAAGAAACCATCTTCCACGGCCTGGAAGTAGCCTCCGGAAACCAGCATTTCCTCCATAAACAGGACAGCCCGTTCCTTAAGCTCCCGGGCCTTTTCGCGCAGGTAGCCCTCCTGCTTCAGCGCCACCATGTCCATCAGGCCGTCAAGGCCAATCAGGGTTTGCCTGGCAGTGTCGCAGGCTTCGATGTTGTAGATATGCCAGGGAACATTGCGCCCCTCGTCCGGGGTGATGGTGGATTGGATGTCCGCTGAGGTGAGCTTGGAGACAAGCATGTTGAGCACATGGGTGACCGTGGCCTCCCGGGTCGAGGACTGGATGTATTTCGTGTTCATCTGCGCCCGCATCCTGAACCCCTCAAAAAGTTCCCTGAGTGCCACGGCATAAGGCAGGTCCATATGCACGCAGGGCGCCGGGGTGGCGGTGGGCGGCACGGTGGACAGGCAGACCAGGTCCCTGGGCATCCCGCAGGCTACGGAGAACCGGGCATTGATGGCATGCTGCACCATGAGTTCAGGCATAACCTTCCAAGCCTCCCGGGCGGTGGCGTTGGCATTGTGCGCGCCATCGATCTGCGCCATGCCCGCCCAGGACATCACACGCTTTGATTCACAGGCGTCAACAAATGAGCGGGCCATGTTGATGTTGCGGTAAAGCACATTGTACTGGGGATCCTGGTGGGCACCGTTGACGCCTTCCTCAGCGAACAACACCGCGATTTCAGGGCCGGCAACGCCGGACACATAGGAATGGTAGTTGATGGGGCGCCCCACCTCATCTTCAATCATGTCCAGGGCTTTGCGCTGGGCCCGGATCTGCTTACGGGTAATGGGCACGCCGCCCACCCCTTGGGGGGTTCCCTCGATGAGGCCGTCAAAGTGGCTTTGCCCCGCGGTCCGGATCACCATGATATGATCCGCCCCGTGGTGAGCGGCCATGCGCATGCGGCGGATATCGTCCTCAAAGCGTCCGGAAGCGATTTCCGTGGTGATGACAGGGCCGGGCTGGGGATCAATGTTGCCAAAATGGTGTGCGGGGGGAAGGGGCACAGAGCGCTTCAGAGGCTCTGAGGTGTCCTGATAGGTGAATCCGTGCATCTTAAGCCCCGGCGCCATCTTCCGCCAGGTCCAGCCCCTGCGCCTCGGGCGGTATGACGCCAGATCCTTGAGCACTTCCCGTACATCAAGGGGCGCGCCGGGCTCCAGACGATAATCGCTCATTGGGCGTCCTCCTTTGAGAAAGTGCCTTCCAGATCCTCCCAGCCCTCACCCCTGATCAGCGCCAGCCCGGTTTCCCGGATGTCTTTCCCGCCTGCCTGGCTGGCTTTATACACCACATGCCCTGCCCCGTGGCCCAGGAGACCCTTTTCAAGGCAAGCATCGACCAGGGCCTTGGCTTCAAGGGAAGAGAAACCCATTCGCAGCAGGATGCTTCGCTCTATGGAGGGGCTGGTATACAATCTGCCCATCTCCAGAAGCGGGGCGGTCAGCTGCTCCGCCAGCGACCAGAAGCGCTTATGAAGCTCATGGTCGCTCAAGCCCTTCAGCGACTCGCGCCGGGCGTCAAAATCATCATCGCGTTTCATGCCTTACCCTCCCAAACTGGCGAATGATGCCGCGGACAAAGCTGGCATCACTGTTGGTCTCACAGGCCAGGAACTGGATGTCACTTTCTCTGATTGGCGCTTTCGCCCCCTCAATGGCCTTTTGAATCAGGCTTCTGCGCATATGATGCAGATCCGCATCCTGGCAGTTTAGCTGTGCCGGGTGCTTCGGCAGGATGATGCTCTCCCCGGGCACTTCATCCCGCGGGTCCCCCGCGGCGATGCGCACGCCGTTTTCCCGGGCGAAGGCCAGTTGAGCTCCCTGATGCTTGCCCGCCCCGGTATATTCCGTCTCCTGCACCACAATCAGCGCATTTTCAGGCAATTCCCTTGCCAAACAGAAGGCGGCGGCCAGGCTGGTGTTTCCGGCGGGCCCGCGCTCCATGCCCTCCAGCACCGCCAGCATCTCGGTGGTGTAGAACACCTCCCCCTGGCTCAGGGTGACATAGCGGGACATATACCTCAGCGGCCTCGCGGCGCTCCTGGGTACATCCGACCGATCCGGCCAGGTACTGAAAGGCATACCAAAACCAGTGTGCCCGGTTGTGAAGGATTTGCGGTTGAAGTCCCTGTCACTGGCCATATGCAGGCCCTTGAGGTTCACACTGGCAGCAACCAGGGGGCTGTTGCAGCCTGCTTTTCTCATACCCCGCGCCGTACCCGTCAGGTTCCCGCCCCCGGCATTGGTAACGACCACCCTATCAGGAAAGGCGCCATACTGGTCCAAACACTGCCCGGCCAGTTCATACCCCAGCGTCTCCACCCCCAGGATCGCGTAGGGCGTGTAGAGAGAGGCGTTGAAATAGCCGGTCTCTTCCAAAAGCAGCAGGAAGGCATAGAACAACTCCGGTCCCACGGTCAACTGCACCACCTCGGCGCCAAAAGCCTCACATTTGCGGGCCTTCTCCACGATTTCGGGCTGGCCTAAGCCCTTTGAGTCAAAGCACTCCTGCACCACGATGCATTTCAGGCCCGCTTTGGCGCAGCAGGAAGCCACAGCAGCGCCGTAGTTTCCGCTGGTTGCAGTGATGACGCCGCCAAAGCCCATTTGTTTGGCCGCATGCACACTCAGCGCGGCGCGCCTGGCCTTGAAGGAACCGGAGGGATTGGCGGCCTCGTCCTTCAAAAGGATGCGGGCCCCATATCCAGGTTTCGCGTATTTGCGTGCCAGGGCCGTGATGTGCCGGAGTTCCATGAGCGGTGTGTTCCCAACACCGTAGCCCGCCTGGATGGCCAATACCTGGTGGATATCAAGGCCGGGGGACGCCATCAAGGCCTCATAATCAAAGGCAATGCCGCCGGACTCAAACCGGCTGTAATCCAGGCCAACCGCAGCCTTCATTATTTCATTTTTCCGGGCCATCACGGCCTGGTAGCTGTTGTCACGCATCGGGCGCCTCCTCCAGGGCCGCCTTGAGGATGCTCTCCTGGGCTGCCAAAAGTTCCGGAACAAAGGCGCCAAAGCCGTGCTCAAAACCGGGGTTTTCCTTTACCAGCATGCCAGTCACCACACGCCCGGTGCGGGTTTTGGCCCTGGCCGCCTGCCCTATTTCCGTGTCCTCCATCAGCCAGCCTTTTACCCACAGTTCAAGGGGTGCCTTGGCCGTATCTTCCGGCACCTGGGGCGCGCGGAGTCCTGGCTCAAGAACCACACTGTGCAGCTGCACCCATGTTCCCTTCCTGATCATTCGGCTCCCTCCGGAAAAGCGATGGCCCGGTAATCCCCCATCACGCAGCGGGGCACAGGCAGGTCCAGCATGGAGAGAAGCCCCGGTTTTGCCGCCACCACAAAAGGCAGCACATTGCAGGCCATGGCAACGGTGCCAAGGCCCCCATCCACCTCGGGCTTGATAGCCATTTCAATCGGCGGCTCGCCTTTGAGGGTGATATAGTCCCCGGTCTCAACCCCTGCCAGCCCAGGCTCAATCTGCTGGGGATGGCGCATGGTGATCCGCTCCTTCCCCTGCACTGTTCCCAGCCCGGTCATATCAACGCCCGCTACCCGGCCTGCTTTGGCCTCGCCATGCGGCGCCTTCCGGTCCACCTGGGTGACGATGGGCTGCATCCGGGTTATTACCTCCTCCACCGGCCAGCCAAAGGCCGAGGCCATCATGTGGATAGACTCCTCAAAGCCAACATGTCCGGCCAGGCTGCCATCCGCCACCCCCTCTTCAAAGGCTTCGGGAGTCATCCCGATGCCCTGCTCCTCCATCACCGCTTTGCCAAAAGGGGAGAGGCTGTTCACCCGCTCACAATGCACCTGGCTGAGGTCAGTCTGAGCGCCTGAGAGGCATACAGCCAGAAGGTCCATCATCATGCCGGGATTGATGCCTGTACCCAGGACAGACACCTTGTTTTGAACCGCCATGATGTGCATGTCCAGTGCCATGTCCGGCGACTGGGCCCAGGGCCAGGCCATTTCCTCAGCAATGGTCAGCACATTGACGCCCTCCGCCACCACCTGGAGCACCTTGGGATAGACATCCTTCACAAAGGAGTTGGTGGCGATTACACAGATGTCAACCGACTTATGCACTATAGCCTCCAGGATTTCGGCCTGAATGGGGGCATCCGGCCGGCCCTCCTGGGGGATGCCCAGCGCTTCATAGAGGTTCCTGCCCGCATAGTCCGGGTTGATGTCGCAGGCGCCCACCACCAAGACGCCTTTGCGCCGGGCCAGAACCCTGGCGATGCCCGAGCCCATGGCCCCCAGCCCCCAGAGGACCACCCTTACCTCACGCATATCTCTTTTCTCCTTACTGTCGGCCGATGGTGGCGACCATCACAGCCTTGATGGTGTGCAGGCGGTTTTCCGCCTGATCAAAAACCCTGGACTGGGAGGAACGGAACACGCCGTCTGACACTTCCATCTCCTTGAGCCCATACTCCTTGTGCACTTCCCGGCCGGTTTCGGTGTTCAGATCATGGAAGGCCGGCAGGCAGTGGAGGAAGATGGCTTTGGGATTGCCGGTTTTCTCCATCAGGGCGCTGTTTACCTGATAGGGCTGAAGCATACGGATACGCTCTTTAAAACGGTCCTCCTCGCCCATGGACACCCACACATCGGTGTACACCGCGTCAGCGCCGCCCACACCCGCCAGATCATGCCGGACCTTAGTTTCCCCGCCCGTCTGCCGTGCCAGCGCCGCCATATCTTCCAGCAAGCCGGCTTCAGGCATCAGCTCCGGCGGGCATACAGCGGTGTAATGGATGCCCAGTTTCGCGCAGATGATCATCAGGGAGTTGGCCACGTTATTTCGGGCGTCGCCCACATAGGCCAGTTTGCACTGGGACAACGGCTTGCCCGCACACTCCTCCAGCGTCATCACATCGGCCAGCGCCTGGGTGGGGTGACAGCGATCTGTCAACCCATTCCATACAGGCACACCAGCGTAACGGGCCAGGTCCTCCGCCGTCTGCTGGGAGAAGCCCCTGAATTCGATCCCGTCATAGAAACGGCCCAACACCCTGGCAGTGTCCTCCAGGGATTCTTTTTTGCCCATCTGGGAGTTGGATAAAAAGGTGGCGTTGCCGCCCTCATCCCAGCAGGCCGTTTCAAAGGCGCATCGGGTGCGGGTGGAAGTCTTCTCAAACAACAGCACGATGTTTTTGCCCTGAAGCAGATCCCCGGGGATGCCCATACGCTTTTTTCGCTTCAGGTCATGGGAAAGGTCCAGGAGAAAGCGGATCTCCTGGGGGGTGAAATCCTTCAGGGTGAGGAAACTGCGGCCTTTGAGGTAGACGTGCATGGGGACCTCCTTATAAACACGCTTTATATTTGCTCGGGGGCTCTCCCCGCTCTATTCGACTCCGTCCCGCCGCAAGGGCATGGACATACACCGGGGGCCGCCCCGTCCCCGGGCCAGTTCGCTGCCGGCCACCTCAATGGTATTGATGCCATGATCCCTCAGGATACGGTTGGTGACTTTGTTGCGGTCATACACAATCACCGTGCCCGGGCGGACGCACAGGGTGTTGCTCCCGTCATTCCACTGCTCCCGTTGGGAGGCGATCATGTCCTGCCCTCCGCAAAGGATGAGGGTTACCCGGGGCACGCCCATGGCACAAGCCAGGATCTCCGCCAGGGTACCTTTCATCTCCCTGGCGAAAACATCGCCGCCCTTCCCTTCCAGGAGAAAACAGCGCAGCACCGGCAGGATGCCTGGATGGACGGTAAAAACATGCCGGTCCACCTGGGTAAAGACAGTGTCCAGGTGCATATAGGCGCGGATGTTGGGGATGTCCATGGCCAGTATGCGCCTGATTCCGCTTTGCGGATCCCTTATCATCCGGCGCCCCAGAATCTCGATCGCTTCCGGGTCGGTGCGCTGGGAGATTCCTACGCACAGGAGGCCTCCACCCACAACCAGGATGTCGCCGCCCTCCAGGCTATAGGGGATGTCCGGGCTGTACCAGGATGTGATGCCCCCCGCATACTCCGGGTGATGGGCCATGATGTAGCGGCCATAAATGGTTTCCCGCTGCCGGGCAGGGGCCAGCATGTGGCTGAAGGCCACGCCGTTTCGTATCACGCTGAAGGGATCCCGCGTGAAGTAGAGGTTGGGGATGGGATCCAGCAGGAAACGGGTCTCGTACCGGGCGAGTGAGGTCAGGGGTTGGGCGGGCCTGAGCCCCGCTTCCTGGTCGGTGACGCCGGCCATGGTTTTCTCAACCATCGCCTTGGTATCCCCGATCCCCAACAGCAGTTCTGCCAGGGCCTGGCTGTGGTGTTGTGCAAGCGGACCGCCTTCCAAAATGAACTCATCGATAAATTGCCTGCGCACCCCCGGGTCTGCAAGCGACTGCACCATAAGGTCCGTCAGGTAGCATACCTGTGCCCCCTGATCCCTGAGCGTCTGGGCAAAGAGATCGTGCTCCTTCTGCGCCCCGGCAAGGTAAGGGATGTCGTCAAACAGCATGCGCCCCAGATGCGTTGGCGTAAGCTGCTCAAGTTCCTGTCCCGGACGGTGGAGCAAAACCTTTTTCAGGATGCCGATTTCACTGGTGACCGATAGGCGCATATTGTTCTCCCGCTGCTTTTATGTCATCCCAGTGTAACACATTTATGCAGGAATGTATATCCCCCGCGCCTTGATGATCTTCAGGTTGAATGCTATACTTTTATGTAGTTGCAAACGTTTTGGGAGGTATTATGGAAAGCATCTGGAAGAGCCTTGAGCAGTTTTTTATATCCTTTACAGCTGACGCAGCCCTTAAACTCCTGGGCGCTTTGGTGATGCTTGTAGCGGGATTGAAACTCATCAAGTTTTTGATGGGTTTTGTCACGAAGGCTATGGAAAAAAGCAAGCTGGATCGCGGGTTGCTGGGTTTTTTGGACAGCCTGCTTTCCTGGACGCTGCGTATCACGCTGATCATCAGCCTGCTGATTTTTCTGGGAGTACCGGCGACCTCCTTCATTGCCATCCTCTCGTCCGCCGGCCTGGCCATCGGCCTGGCGCTTCAGGGGAGCCTGAGCAATTTCGCCGGGGGCCTGATGCTGCTGTTTTTCCATCCTTTCCGGGCAGGGGACTACATCCGCACAGACAGCGGCTATGAGGGTACGGTAAAGGACATCTCCATGATGTACACCACCCTTGAAACGCTTGACCGCAAGCGGGTGGTGCTGCCCAACGCCGGCCTTTCAAACGGCGCCATCACCAACAACTCCTCTTATCCCACCCGCCGCATTGATGTCACCATCACAACAGACTTTTCAGCAGATGTCCCCACGGTACGCCGCATCATGGAAGAAGCCGCGTCCGTTTCACCGGATGTGCTCCAGGACCCCGCGCCCAAAGCCACCCTGGATAAAATCCAGGACGGCCTGCTGGTTTTCACGCTGCGCTGCTACGCACCGAATGCTCAGTGGTGGCCGGCGCTGCTGATGGTCACCGAAACGGTAAAAGCGCGCCTGGAAACGAATGAGATTCCCGTGCGCGGCCCAATCAGGGAGATCCTCCAGGCGCGGTTATAAGGCAAGACACTGCGGGGGCTTCCGCCTGGAAGCCCCCTTTTTTGCATTTGACAGGCTGATTCCCCGCTTTGCCTATCCGGCAAAATCCCGGGCGGCCCGCCCAAGTGCGAGGATGTTTTTGGGCGGGAGGTATTCCGGCACGCTGTTGCCGGTACCCAGGGCCCAGCCGCCCCGGTCTGCCGTGCGCTCAAGCATTTTGATTGCCCGGTCATAAACCTCCTGCTCGCTGCTTTTGCACATAAAGTCCATATCCAGGCCGCCCAGCAGGGCGATCCGGCTGTGAAAGGCTTCATAGGCTTCTTCGACAGGCTGGATCTTGTCCTCAAAAGAATGCTTGGCGTCATAACCCATGGCGATGATATCGTCCATGACCGCGGCCAGGTTCCCGCAGGAGTGCAGGAGCACCGGCCTTCCGGCTTTGTGCGCCGTGTCCACGATTTTTTGATGCCATGGGAAGATAAGTTCCCTTAACATCGGGGGCGACAGGAAGGTCTGGGTGTTAAAGCCCCAGTCATCATTGGAGGAGATGAATCCCACGGTGTCATACTGAAGCGCTGTCTCATAGTAGCGAACCAGGCGTTTTCCCACCTCATCCACTATCCGGCCCACCAGCTCAGGCTCATCATAAAGCATCAGGCAGAGGTTATCGTATCCGGTCAGCGCGATGAGAATCTCCAGGATGCCGCCTGGGCCCATCACGCACAGTTTCATGCCCTCAGGCAGGTCAGGGGCAACTTTCCCCAGGTGGGAGGAGTCAAAATCCTCCGGCTCCGGCCACACGAAACGTTCAAAGCTGGCCTCGTCCACCAGACCCTCCCCTTCGTTGAGCGAGTGGGTCTTAAGCTCATGTGGATCGTGGGTGAAGCGGAAGCTGGAGGTATAGAGCGTGGCGTAGTCATAGCCCATGTTCCTGAAGGCCTCGATGATAAACCGGGACCGGGTCAGCTGGTCGTCCCCCGGCAGTCTGCGCCCGTTCACCTGCTCATACAGGGGCATATTCATGTACAGTTCAAAAAGCACCGGACGCTCCGGCACCTCCCGGCGCAGTACCTTGAGCATCTGTTCAAAATCGGGCTGGAATGGGCGCATGGCGTCCTCCTTCATGTTCGTTTGTCGCATCTTTGATTATAGCCGCCAGGCGGCATTTGTCAAACCGCTTGATTAATGGGCAGCGAGCCCCGCCTGGTGTTTCAGCGCTGACTCAAGTGCCATCTCAACTGCCTTCAGGTGCGTCTTGCTGGTGATGGTCGCGCCGCTGATTATGTCCACCTGCAGCGTCTGCCCCTGGATCACGCGGCCGAACAGGTCGTCGATGGTATATATATCCCGGATTTTGACCTTTTCGCCGCCAGCTTTCGCCAAAGGGCTTTCCAGGACCCGAACGCTGCTTACCCTGCCCCCAAGCACCGTCACTTCCACCTTGCAGTTGCGCAGGCTGTCCCAATTGCCTTTGTATTCACCGATCCAGGTTCCATCCCTCAGCCTGGTGAAATCAATGTTCGCCATCCTCAGGTTCATCGCTTCCCGCATACCCGGCGCCATGAAAAGATAAGCGGCTGCCGTCATCACAGCCAGTACCCCCAGGACAACCAGGACCCGCACGCGTCTCCTCTCCTTTCTCATCACGATTCCCCCCTATGGCTATACAAGCCTGTTTGCCCTGATCCCCTCTTCCGGCATGAAACGGCCAGCCATACCGGCCGACAGGAAGGCTGATCCGTTTGTATCGACAAAAACGGCGTCCACCCCGTCAAATTTGCTGATCACCCCGGAATCGGCAGGCTGCCCGGTTCTTGGGTCTATCAGGTGATGGCGGCGGCGCCCATCAGCGCCATCATGGAAGCGCTCACAGTCCCCGCTGGTTACAACCGCACAATTCTCAGCCATGACAGCCCCCATCAGGCACCCCTCGCGGCGGGGATGGCGGATGCCCACGCGCCAGGGCCCACCGCCGGGACGCTTCCCCAGAACTGCGACGTCACCCCCCCCCAGGTTTGTACAGGCCGCTTTGCAGCCATATTGAAGAAAAATCGCAATCAGGCGATCGGCCGGGTATCCTTTGGCGATGCCGCCCAGGTCCAGGGCCTGCCCCTTGCACTTCAGCCGCGCACGGCACGCTGGGGGGTCAAGATCCAGCCCGCCCGCTGCCACCAAAAGCAACAGCCGTGCGAACTCCGTTTCGCACGGCAACAAATCCAAGCCCGCCTGTCCCCGTATATCCGCCATCGGTCCCACAGTTATACGGAAAAGCCCCCCGCTCAAATCGTCGAATGCCTGGGCGGCCTCCAGAACGCGCAGGGTGTCCGGGCTGATATCAACCCATTCCCCGCCGGAGCGGTTCAGGCGTTCCATGTTGCTGCCCAGCCAAAAACGGCTCAGCAAACGTTCAAGCCGCCGGACCTCCTCCCGTGCTGCGCACACAGCATCAGCTGCATGGGGCCCACTTGCGCGCTGTGCCATTCCGGTGCCCATACCCTCGTGGGTAAGGATGGATTCGGGGTATATGTCCATGGTGCTGGCCTGCGGCGTATGCTTCCCGTATGCTTCTGCCCCGCCTTTTCAGGCAGACAAACAGCCGGCAGTCAAGTGAAGCCTGAGGCCGACGGGACGCAGGGATGTCAATCGATGTCGCTGAGGTCAATGGTCAAATGCCGCTTGGGCTGTGCGGGGAACACGGAAATTCCCCCTTGCGGGGCACCCCTCCTGATGCCCACTGTACTGCCTGGGGCGATGAAACGCAACTCATTTAAGGAAGACTGCATATCTGGGGGGCACTCCTGGAACAGAGTGCCAACAGGCAAAATCAGGCTGCGCCGCCTCCGCCCAGCAAAAACCCGGCATGGCCGGCCACAACGGGCACACCATGCCGGTTTCTTCCTGGATTTTCGTGCTCTGGCCAGGCTGATAAGGCGGCCTTTCCTTTTGTTACGGGGTGGCAGGTTCTGAGGCAGGCGTTTCAGCAGGCACGGTTTCCTCCACTACCATGGGCTCAGGTATTGTGGTCTCCGATTCCTGAATGGTCAGGTAGTTGGTGATAAGGGTCACCAGCGCAGGGCCTTCCACAGGCAGCACTTTGCTCAATCCCGCCATGAGGATCCCGGGCATCTTTTCCATCCCGCGCTGCATGGCGATCCGGTCGCTGGGGATCATCTCACCCTCGTCATTGACCATCACCGTCACCAGGGTACGGCCCTCAAGCTGAGGAAGCCGGGGATGTTCATCCTGTTCATACATCCTGGCTGTGAAAGTGACCAACGGGTTCTGCCCGCCCATATAGAAGCGCATTTCGGACTGTGTTTCCAGTTTGTCAATCCTGCTGGTTCCCTCAGCCTCCACCACAATATTCATGCCGCCCAGCATCATATTCACCCTGACGGTGGAACCAAGCACATTGGCCTGGGCCTGAGCATCAGTTTCAACAGTGACCAGGGTATCCGCGTAATTGGCGCCGGAAAGGATGTCCGCTTCCAGCTTGGCCCAGTCGATATCCGCTGTGGGGGCTGGAGTCTCTCCAGCTGTCACAGCGGGCATTTCCTCCCCTTTCACAAGGACTTTGACATGGACCGCAGCGCCCTTGACCAGTACGGTGATATGGGCCCGGCCATCGCCGTCCCCCGGGGTGTCCACCACCACATAGGAGGTGTTTCCAGCCTCGTTCATGTAGACGGATCCCATGAGGAATACCTTGTCTTCCGCCGCTTTCATCCGGGCGATGCCGCTTTCCATTTCTCCCAGCATTTCGGTTGGGTCTTCGCCGCCAGCGGCTGCCGCCTGGTTGATGAGGGCTTGGATATTCCGGTCGTTTTTGAAGATGTTATAGAGTTGCTCCATCAGCCCCGCGGCTTCCCGGGTGGTGATGTCAAAGTCCGCCTTGAAGTGGAACAGGCCAACCCCGTCAATATCATAGGGTTCCGAAGCGATTTGCGGCTGGGGGCCAATCTGCATCTGGATGAAACCCATCATGGCGGCCCCATAGGGGGCCAGCATGGCTTGAGCCTGCGCCTGGCTCATCTGCGGCATCTGGCCCATGACGGTCTTGATCATTCCGGAATCCAGGGAGATCGCCAGGTCAGGCAGGAGGTTGGTGATCAGGGTATTCTCCATAGTGGCCTCGTCATAGGCGGCCTGAAGGCTGATCAGTTCCCCTTCCTCCGTGCCCAGGGAGCCGGCAAAGGCCTCCCTGGCATAGGCTCCGCGGACAAACATCTTGTTGAGCGCGCCCAAAATAGCGTCCACCATGGTTTGGCCTGCCTCATCACCGGCAGCGCCTGCCATGAACATCCCCAGCAATCCCTTCAGCGTCGTCTCGTCAAAGCGTGCGCTGGCTTCAAATCCAATCGTTCCGCCCGCTTCCAGAACCGCTTCAGCGTTGGGCAGGCCAAGGCTCACCGGCGCCTCCGCCAGCGCTCCACCCACGGAAACAAACAGCATCAGAGCCGCCATCAATGCGACGAAACGTCTTGAAATACTCTTCATAATCTCTCAAATCCTCCCGTTTTCTCCTGCTATATCGGTTCAAAATGGCAAAACCTCGAATTATTATATCACAATGCCCGATAGCCTAAACGGCAAACGGCCGGATTTTGTCTGCCAATCAACCGCTTTCTTTCGCCAGCCGCGCCAGGCGCTGCGCAAACGGCGGCCGGATAACGCCATGCTGTGTAACAAAAGCGGTAATCAATTCATGCGGGGTCACATCAAAAGCTGGGTTGTACACCCCTATCCCTTCTGGGGCCATGGGGGTGCTGTACCACATGGAGGTGACCTCTTCCCCCGGGCGCTCCTCAATGGGAATAGCCTCACCGGAAAGGAGGCTCAGGTCCATCGTGGGTGTGGGGGCGCAGACATACAGAGGAATGCCATAATGCCGGGCCAGAATGGCCAGGCCCAGGGTGCCAATTTTGTTGCAGGCATCTCCATTGGACGCCACCCGGTCACACCCCACAAACACCTTTTGTACCCGGCCGCTGGCCAAAAGGGAAGCGGCCATATTGTCACACAGAAGCGTCACATCAATGCCACTGGCTGCAAGCTCATAGGCTGTCAGCCGCGCGCCCTGCAGCAGGGGCCGGGTTTCATCTGCATATACCTTAAACCCAAGGCCCGATTCATGGGCTTTGTACAAGGGTGCCAATGCCGTTCCATAGCGTACAGCTGCCAGGCGCCCGGCGTTGCAGTGGGTCAGGATGCCGTCGCCCCCCTTGATCAGGGCGGCGCCGTTTTGCCCGATCGCCTCACAGATGGCAATATCCTCATCCCGAATGGCCAGGGCTTCCCCCAGCAGATGTTCCTTGATTTCCGCCACCGGCAGGCCCCGGTGGTGTTTGGCCGTGGCTTCCATCCGGTCCAGCGCCCAGAACAGATTGACTGCTGTGGGCCGGGAGGTGGCCAGATAATCCCTGGCGTCCGCCAGCGCCGCAAAAAAGCCCGCCTCATCGTCCTCCGGGAGCCTCCTGGCTGCCAGGTAGAGGCCCATAGCCGCCGTAACGCCAATGGCCGGCGCGCCGCGCACCTTCAATTGCCTGATGGCGTCCCATATCTCCCGTTGCTCCCGAAGGGCAATCAGCCTGAGTTCCCCCGGCAGAAGCGTCTGGTCGATGATGATAATCGCGCTGTTTTCGCTATCCAGCGACGCGGTGTCGGGAAAGGGGATGATGGGCTGCTTGGCCATGGCATTCCTCCGGGGGGTGTGCGGCTTATCCCAACAGGCTGGCGCTGTCCTTTACTTTCAGGAACTCCCGGATGAGTTCCACTGTGCGCCGGTAGACGGCATCCTGCGCCTGAAGGACGCTTCCGCCCCCGTCTGTCACACGCTCATAGGGCTGGCGGATTTCGGTGCCCACATTGATCTTGGCGATGCCCGCCTTGACCCCCCGGGCGATATAATCCTGCTGAATGCCGGAGCCGCCATGGAGCACCAGGGGAATGCCCAGGGCATCCCGGAGCGCCTGGATGTGCGCAACATCCAGCTTGGCCGCCGGTTTTTTCTTGTCCTTCATGCCCTCGGCAATGGCGCCGTGCACGCTGCCCACCGCCACGCTCAGCCAGTCGCAGCCGGTCTCCTGAACAAAGCGCTTGGCTTCATCCACCTGGGTGAAGCCCATTTTGTTCCTGAAAATCTCCTCATAGGGGATGTCCTGCTGGCTGGTCTCATGCCCCATCACCGCGCCCAGCTCCGCCTCGATGGGAAGGCCGGCGGCGTGGGCCAGCCCGGCCGCTTTGGCCGTGGCTTCAATATTGCCCTCAAGGCTCAGGCGGGAGGCATCCACCATCAGGGACTGGTAGCCCGCCTTGATGGCGCGCTCCAGCAGCGCCATATAGTCCACCTGCTCATGGTCCTCATCGATGACGGGCACATGGTCCAGGTGCAGGAGTGTGTGCCCCTTGACCTGGAATTTTGCATATTCCTCGGCCACCTTTTCCAGGCTCCGGGACTCAAACTTCTCCCACTCCAGGCGCGCCACCTGAATCATGGCCACAGCGTTCTCATCGGCCACCGCGCGGGCCACCGGCTCCACCATGGGCAAATGGGGCATGTTGAAGGCGGGGATCACCACCCCCAGGTCAAAGGCGCGTTTTACGATCTGTTTGCTGTTCATCAAATTGCCCTTTCTTTCCCGCTGAATTCCTGGACCAGCAGTTCTCTGAGTCTTTTGTAGCGCTTATATTGCTCCTGGTAAAAACCCGCCCGCTTCGGATCAGGCTGGATCGGCGTGCCATGGCGGGTGAAACGGCTGGCAAGGTTTATGAGGTCCTTCTCCCCGCTGACGGCCGCGAAGCCCAGGATGGCGCTTCCCAGCGCCCCGGTTTCCTCGGTCAGGACCGGGATGACCTCGCGGTTCCACACATCCGCCTTGATCTGAAGCCACACGGGCGAGCGGGCGCCGCCGCCGCAGGCGTACAGGCGCTCCGGCACGATACCAAATTCCGCCAGGGCATCCAGATTGATGGCCATCTCATAGCTCAGGCCTTCCAGGATGGCGCGGTAAAGGTCTGCCCGGCTGGTCTCCATGGACAGGCCGTACATCATCCCCCGTGCCTGGGGGATCATATCCGGCGTGCCGCCCAGGCCCTGGAGGAAGGGAAGCAGGATCAGCTGCCCTGGCTCCCGGGGGCATTGGCGGTTGAGGAGATCGTAGATATGCAGGCCTTCCGCTTTGGCCTCCTGAAGAAGGTGGCTGGCCAGGTTGTCCCTGAACCACCGCACCACGGCGCCTCCGGACAAATTGTAGGCATAGGTCACAAAGCCTGGCGCGTTCAGATAGGGCACACAGGCGTAGTTGTTGCGCTGAAAGCCAAATCCCGGTGGGATATCAGCAAAGAAGGGAGCGATGCTCTCCGTTGTGCCGGAAACATCCGCCGCATCCCCCGGGCCCTGAACCCCGCAGGCCAGGGCATTGACCACCTGGTCGTGGGCGCCGATAACCACACGGGTCTTGCCCGTAAGCCCCAGGCGGCGGGCCACTGAAGGCTTGAGCGGCCCCAGGGGGGTGCCGGCGGGAAGGACGGTGGGCATCTGGCCCCGGGTAAAGCCGGAGGCAGCCAGGAGTTCGTCTGACCAGTCCCTTTTTTTCACATCAAACAGCAGCGTCCGGCAGGCCAGGGACACGTCGATGGCCGTTTCGCCGGACAAACGGTAGCAGATATAGCCGGATATCAGGAGATGCTTCCACACCGGCCCCGGCGCCACATGCCGGGTGTGAAGCATTTTGGACAGGGAGTAAAAGGCATCCGGCTTGGTGAGGGTGATTCCCATGAAAGTCTCCTCCCCCACCCGGCGCACCAGTTCGTCAAACTCGCCGCTGCCGGTGTCAGCAAAGTACATGATGATATCCGTCAGCGGCCGGCCTTGTGCATCAATCGGCACAAAGGACTCGCCAAAAGACGAAACCGTGACCGCGGCCACTGCCTCGGCTTCAGGCAGCGCCGCCACGCAGTCAGCGATCACCTGGAAGGCGGCTTCTGCCAAAACCTCAGGATCCAGGTCGGTTTTCCCGGGGGGGGTGGGGTATTCGCGGTAGCTGATGGCCTTCTGTTCCCCTTTTTCGCTGAAGGCCACGCACTTGGCGCCGGTGCCCCCGATGTCCACCCCCAGGCTGATCATATCATTCATTTATCAGCCAATCTCCACCAGGTCATAGCCCAGATAGGTGGTGAACGCCTCATGAAGCACAGCCTGCATATGGCCCTTGCCCACGGAGGTGTGGTGCTTGAAGCCGCCCCGGGCTAGCTTGATCAGCTTGTCCTGGAGATCGTCAATTTCCGCCACCCCGGCGCAGCCGAAGTAGCCGTCCTCAATGGGGTCATCAGTCATTTCACCTTCCGACACATACACGGTCAGTTTGCCGTCTTCTGTTTTGCAGTTGGAATAGGTCATGGGGAAAGCGGCGATACGTCCTTCATTGGTGCCCCATCCGGAGCCAGGATCGTTCTTGGCAAACATCTTGTGCTCGGTGACCGTCCCCTTCCCCTTCATGAGGCCACGGGCCACCGGCCCGCAGTGGAACAGCACCACCTTGTCCTCATCCTGGCCATAATTGTTGTTCCAGTCAAGGACAGTAGCGGGCTCTTCGCTTGCCAGATGCATCGCGCGCATGGTGACAGCCGAGCAGACATCTATCTCACAGGAGGCGGCGATACCCATGTCATTGAGCGCACCCAGCAGCACGCAGGGGCTTACGCGCAGGTAGGTTTCCATTTCGTTCCAGCACCTCAGCGCGATGGCGTCCAGGTGATAATCCCGGATGTATTCGTCCACCACCACGCCGACTTTGGCGAGGGTGCGCGTGTTCTCCTCGGGCACCCCGGTGAAATCGGCATAATCCCGGAGTTTCGCCAGTTTTTCCTCAACGCCCGGGGCTAAGTCACCCATCTCCTTCACCTTCATGATGAGCTCCGACAGGTCGAAACTCTCCACGTTGATGCCGTATTTCTGAAGGGTGATCTCATCAAAGCGCACGGTCTTAAACGCCGTGGTACGGGCGCCGATGCAGCCCAGGTTGAAGCGCTTCATGCCGTTCACCACCCGGCAGATGGCGGCAAAATCCTTAAGGTTCCGGGAAAACTCGGGCGTGAGCGGATGCACCACATGGGGCTTGAGCACTGTGAAGGGGACCTTGTACTGGCTGAACACATCCGTTACTGAGAATTTGCCGCAGTAGGCGTCCCGGCGGTACTTGAAGCCCATCTTGCCGATTTCATCCGGATAGGCTTGCATCAGAATCGGGACGCCCGCGTCCTGAAGGGCGTTGACGGCGCCGTTCTCATCCACGAAAATGGGCATACAGAAGATGACGCCGTCATACTGGCCCTCGTGCTCCTTGAGCCATTTGGCATACTTGAGGCCCTCGTCCCGGGTTTCCACCGCGCCATAACGGGTAGCCTTCTCGTCCATCATGATGTAGTCATAGCCCAGGCCGGTGACGGCCTTGACCATCTCCTCCCTGGCGCTGAGGATCAACTCGCCCGGCATAAAACCCCGGTTACCAAAACAAAGCGCAAACACCATTTTCCTCATGTTTCTCACCTCTCCAAAATATTCTGCAGCGACCGCATTATAACACGCAAGGCGCCCAATCACAATGTGTTTCCGGCTTCCGCCGCTCCCCGTGCCTTCTCCTCCGCCTGGAGCATCATCAACCCCCTTGTCGTCTTCCATATGCCTGGTGTCGCCCAGGGGCAGAGAAACGCCAGCACCAGGATACCGCGGCGGCAGGAGAACCTGAACGCGAACAACGCCGGAATCAGGATAACGCCGGGAATTATTCATGCATGCTTCTCCATGAAGAGCTGTTGAACAGAGAATAACGGCCAGATGCTGCGCGGGTCAGGGCAATCCGCTGTTCCTATATGCCAGGATACTTTTGTCACGGAATAAGCTATGGTCAAATGGTGCCTGGCGCCTTATGGGCCGGCACCGCAATAAAAAAGCCCCGTGCCCCCATTGGGGACCGGGCTTTTTGCTGGCGCGCCCTGCAGGATTCGAACCTGCGACCTTTTGATTCGTAGTCAAACACTCTATCCAGCTGAGCTAAGGGCGCA
>JAAYJP010000148.1 GCA_012522875.1 Clostridiales bacterium
ACCATTTCGCCCAGGCAATCATGAAGGGCATCCAGGTTGGCACCATAATGCGCAGGCAGATTCAGCTCTTCCTTCAGGTGCTGGTGGGCCAAAGCCCGCGTGTCCATCTTCCGGCCGTCCAGTTCAATCCGCCGCATGGCCGTCCTCCCCGTAAAGCAGAGTAAAGGATTGATAGTGGTCCGTGGTGTAATAGATCAGGCCGTCATTGGAATATACCAGGCGACTGGCACCCCGGGATGTCCGGCCCAGGGTGTCGATATCGCACTCATAGTATTGTCTGCCCTTTTTTTCCGGCAAGAGGCCTTCATAATTGCCAAAGAGGTCACCCCCAATGGTTTTCCCCGGTGCATAGGGCTCAAGGTTCCCTCCCGACCAACCCAGCGCTCGGGCCTGACCCTTGGTGATGAAGTTTTGTGGAAGCCTGCCATAAGCGTTCAGGTAAGCCGACACGTCACCGGCATGGGTAAAGATGCCGTTTTCAACAGGAGCAGCTTCCCTGGCCTCGGGGATTGCTGTGATAGCTGAACTGGCAACTGGCGTGGCTGCGCCATAAAGGGCCGCCTGCTGGCAGCCTGTCAGCAATACGGCAACAAGGATTGGCAGAAGGAACCTGAATGCCCTCTTCACCCTTTTTGCCTCCCTTCGCGAGTTGTGTGGTATAATTGCCTCAGGCAACCTGAGGGCTGCCAAATTATGATAACAAGGACGCTCAATGATAAAATATCTGGCCCGAACCACCTTAACCCCACTACTCAAGCACATCCCGACCGACCGCAAGTGGCTCCGCCCATTTTACCAGGCCACCCAGCTTCAGGTAAAGGTGTCGCCCTATGTTTCCCCCAACCTGCCGGCCGCGTTTTCTGGCCTCAGCCTTGCCTATGCAGCTGACATTCACTACGGCAGCTACCTCAGCCAGGAGCGTGCGCTGGAGGTGGTCAGACTTATCACCAGGCTTCAGGCCGACTTGATTCTCTTGGGCGGTGACTATGGGGAGAATGCCCAGACTGCGGAGGCCTTTTTTGACCTTATCCCCCGCTTCCCGGAAAGCACCCCGGTCCTGGCTGCCATTGGCAACCATGACCATATGGGCTCGGGGGCCAATATCGCCCGCTTGATGGCGAAGATGCGCGCCAAAGGCGTGACACCGCTCAGGAACGGTGTGTGGCACCTGAAGCGGGAAGGCCGTACAATGGCGTTCTGCGCCCCGGACGATATCCTGGCTGGTTTCCCTGATTTCACGCCTCTGATAAACGGGACGCGCACCGCGGACTTCGTTGTCTTCATGCCGCACTCCCCGGACCTGGTACCGGAGGCGAAGCAAGCTGGCCTGCGTTTTGACCTGGCCCTTTGCGGGCATACCCACGGAGGGCAGATTGCACTCCGGGGCCGCAGCCTCTACCCTTCCAGCCGCTATGGCGACCGCTACCGGATGGGCTGGGTCAATGAAAACGATTCTGACATATTCATCACCTGTGGTGTGGGCACCTCAGTGCTGCCCATGCGTGTGGGCACAATGCCCGAAATTCACCGCTTCAACCTCTCGTCCGGAAACAGCTTGAGAGCCGGCGAAGCGTTCACGTCAAGTCCCGCTGTATCCAGCCTCATCAACTGCGCGTAGGCCGCAGAACCAATCATGGCCGCATTGTCTCCGCACAGGGAAAGGGGCGGCATCACAAGCCTGACACCCGCCTCCTTACACAATCCCGACAGTTCACGGCGAAGCAAGCGGTTGGCGGACACGCCGCCTGCCAGCGCCAGGGTATCCCAGCCAAGGTCGTTACAGGCTTTCATTGTGCGCTCACAGAGGTGTTCCACCACCATATGCCTGAAGCTGGCGGCCAGGTCCGCCGGGTCTGGCGTTTCCCCCTTCTGATCCAAATGGTGCACCAGGTTGATAAATGCGGTTTTCAAACCAGAAAAGCTGAAGTCATATGCCCCCACAGGATTTGGCAGCGGCAAAGGGAAAGCGTTCGGGTTCCCCTTTTCCGCCAGGTCATCCAGGTGGGGACCGCCGGGATAAGGCAGCCCCAGGACACGGGCCGCCTTGTCAAAGGCTTCGCCGGCGGCGTCATCCCGGGTGCAGCCCAACAGGCAGAATCCTTTTTCTCTCACTTCAATCACATGGCTGTGCCCACCGGACACCACCAGGCAGAGGAAAGGCGGGGCAAGGTCCGGATAAGCCAGGTAATTGGCGCAAATGTGGCCAAAGATGTGGTTGACTGCCAGCAGGGGTTTTTGAAGGCCATAGGCCAGCCCCTTGGCGTAGCTCAAGCCCGTGAGCAAAGCACCCACCAGTCCGGGGCCCTGGGTGGCGGCGATAGCGTCCATATCTTCAAGCGAAAACCCCGCCTTTTCCAGCGCACGTGTGGCTACAGCGTCCAGTTTCTCAATATGCGAACGGCTGGCAATTTCCGGCACAACCCCGCCATAGGGGATATGTATGGGAATCTGGGAATATATTTCGCTGGAGAGGATTGACCGTCCATTTTCAATGACAGCTGCCGCCGTCTCATCACAGGAGCTTTCAATGGCCAGGATGCGTACATGCTCCTTATGGATCAGTTCCCTGGCTTGTAGCCTCATGCACTCGCCGTAGCTCATCTTGTTCCCCTGTGGGAGGCAGACAAGAGGCTCGCGGCGATGGGAAAGGCCAGCAGAAGCCATGCCATCCGCTTAAGGGAAGAGAGGGCATAGTCACGAAAAAACGCCTCCGGCATCAGTTGAATCATCATATGCTCTGCTGGATTCATCTGCCAGAGATCATTTGTAAACAGCCACAGGTGCATTTGGTAGAAAAGCCCCGTAAAGTCACTGGCCGCCCAGATGGCAATGCCCGCCATGAAAGCCAGGAACACAGTTGCTGCCCCCAAGAGGCTTTTGCCCAATAGACTTGGCAATGCAACATCTCTTACTATCATGGCGCGTATTGCGATTACCACTAAAAGTGTCAAGGCTCCCAGCCCAAACCACCATAGCAGCCTGCCCCAGTCCGTCATGTGCTTCACATCAGGCAAGTGGTCCAGTTCCCGTTGAGAAAAAACCTCCTGTTTTGCGCCATAGCGCGTCACCTCCACCTGCGGAGAAACGCTATCCCCCCTCAGGAAGCCCGCGATGCCTTCGGCAATTTCCGGCAACTCATCCTCCCTCACTCCCGCCGCCCGCAAATCGCCAAAACGGATAAAGCCAGCCAACAGCGCATCCCTGCTGTAGGCGGGCTTCAGAAAGGCCCAGGCGGTAAAGGCAAAAAGCAAAAGGAGGAAAATCACCCCTCCGGCCCGCGCCGCGCTTCTAAAGTGTCCTGGCAAGCTCACTGCATTTTCAGATAGGCCGTGACAAAGCCATCAAGGCCCCCATTCATCACGTCCTCGATATTGCCGGATTCGTAGCCCGTGCGGTGGTCTTTGACCATGGTATAAGGCTGGAATACATAGGAACGGATCTGGCTTCCCCACTCAATCTTTTTCATTTCACCTTTGATCTGGGCCATCTGCTCTTCTTTTTCCCGCTCCCGGAGTTCCAGGAGTTTTGAGCGGAGCATTCTCATACATGTCTCCCGGTTTTGCACCTGGGAGCGCTCGCCCTGGCAGGAGACGACAATCCCCGAAGGCATATGGGTCATACGTACCGCAGAGTCTGTCTTGTTCACATGCTGTCCGCCAGCACCCGTGGAGCGGTAGGTGTCCACCCGGACTTCTTCCATATTGATCTCGATTTCAACGTCATCTTCCAGCATCGGCGCCACATCAAGAGAAGAAAAGGAAGTATGCCGCCGGGCATTGGAGTCAAAAGGGCTTATGCGCACCAGCCTATGTACGCCCTTCTCCCCCCGCAGGTAGCCATAGGCGTTATCGCCGTCCACCTCAAAGGTAACAGATTTGACCCCCGCTTCATCTCCCTCCAAATAGTCCAGTACCGACACCTTAAACCCCATGCGCTCGCAGTAACGGGTGTACATGCGGTAGAGCATCTGCGTCCAGTCCTGTGCCTCGGTGCCGCCGGCCCCGGCGTGAAGCGACAGTACAGCGTTTGCACTGTCATAGTCACCCCTCATCAGGGTTTCAAGGGCCAGGCCCTCGGCCTTCCCAACCAGCGCATCCAGCTTTTCAAGGGTTTCCTGGGCCATGCTCTCGTCATTTTCCTCCTGAGCCAGCTCGACCATAACCTCCAGGTCCTCCTGCTCCTGCACCAGGGCGTCAAACTGTGAAATTTTGCCTTCAATGGCGGCAATCCGCTTGTTAACATGGGTTGAGCGGCCCAGATCGTCCCAGAAGCCGGGTGCTGCCATCTCTTCCTTCAGTTCCGCCAGTTCCCTATGCAGGAGATCGATGTGAAGCCCGCCGCGGATTTCCTCCAGCTGGCTCTTGAGCGCTTCCAGGCGAAGTTTGATATCCTCAAGCATTAAAATCATTGATTTTCTATTCCTTCACTCCGCCCGTCCGGCCATGCCGTGGCAGTGTTTGTACTTTTTCCCGCTGCCACAGGGGCAGGGGCTGTTGCGTCCTATCTTATCGCCTGGTTTTTTAACGACCGGCTGCCCGCCTTTTGCGCCAGCTCCGGGCATTGTTCCTTCAGATATCGGCCGGGCCACCTGCTTTCGTTCCGGCGCCCTCTGAATACGCAGCTGGAAAAGCTGTCGCACGGTATCTTCCTGGATGAGACGGGACATCTCGTCGAACATATCATAGCTTTCCAGCTTGTATTCGTTGACAGGGTTGCGCTGGGCATACGCCCTTAAGCCAATCCCGTCCCGAAGCTGATCCATAGCATCGATATGGTCCATCCAGCGGGTGTCCACGGAGCGTAACAGCACAGAGCGCTCCAACTCCCGCATATCGATGCCCAGCGCTGCAATATCTGCCTCCCGCTTGCTATAGAATTCCCCTGCAGCCTTTTTCAGCAGCGCGGTGATGCCATCCTTGTCAAAGCCGGAGATAGCGTCCGCGTTAGCCTTGATGGTGCCATAGGGGACACATAGGCGTTCCACATAATCCTGAAGGCCATGCACATCCCAGTCCTTGTTTTCGCCGGCGCAGAAGCGGGCCACCGCTTCCTCCACCAGTTTGTCTACCATGCCCTGGATGGCAGCCTGCATGTCCTTACCTTCCAGCACCTGGCTGCGTTGGCGGTAAATCACCTCGCGCTGTTGGTTCATTACATCATCATATTGCAGGACATGCTTTCGGATCTCGTAGTTGCGGCTTTCAATACGCTTTTGCGCGTTTTCAATCTGTTTGGTGAGCATCCCCGCGGCCAGCGGCTCGGTTTCATCCATGCCCATTTTGGCAATCAGGGGCTCGATGCGCTCACCGCCAAACAGTCGCATGAGGTCATCCTCCAGGGATATGAAAAACTGGCTCGAGCCCGGATCCCCCTGGCGCCCGGCGCGGCCGCGCAACTGATTATCAATACGGCGGCTTTCATGTCGCTCGGTGCCGATGATGTGAAGACCGCCCAAAGCTACCACCTTCTCATGTTCAGCATCGGTGGTCTTTTTGAATTCTTCTTTGAGCTGATTGTAGCGTTTGCGCGCCTGAAGGACCTCCTCAGACACCTGCTCACTGCGTCCGCTGGCCTCTTCTATGATTTCCTCAGGAACCTCTTCCTGCCTCATTGAGCGCCTGGCCAGGTAGTCCGGATTACCGCCCAAAAGGATGTCCGTGCCTCGGCCGGCCATGTTGGTGGCAATGGTAACCGCCCCCAGGTGCCCCGCCTGGGCCACAATAGCAGCTTCACGGGCGTGGTGCTTTGCGTTCAACACCTCATGGGGTATGCCCCGGCGGCTTAACATCTGGCTTAACAGCTCAGACACCTCAACGGAGATGGTTCCCACCAGGAGCGGCTGCCCCGTCTTGTGCCGGACCTCAATTTCCTCAGCCACTGCTTGGTATTTGCCCTTTTTACCGCGGTAAACCATGTCGTTCAGGTCTTTACGGATCATGGGCATATTGGTGGGCACCTGCACCACATCCAGCGCGTAGATGCCCTGGAACTCCTCTTCCTCGGTCTTGGCCGTGCCCGTCATCCCGGAGAGTTTTTTATACATGCGGAAGTAGTTCTGGAAGGTAATGGTGGCAAGGGTCTTGCTTTCACGGGCCACCTGGACATGTTCCTTGGCCTCAATGGCCTGGTGCAGGCCATCGGAATAGCGGCGCCCCACCATCAGGCGGCCTGTGAACTCATCCACAATTACAACCTCACCGTTTTGCACCACATAGTCAACGTCCCGCTTCATCAAAGCATTGGCCTTGAGCGCCTGGATAAGGTGGTGATTAAGCTCATTGTTCTCAGGATCCGACAGATTTTCAATGGAGAAGGCCTGCTCAGCCTTGTGAGTCCCTTCCTCAGTGAAAACAGCAGCCTTGTCTTTCTCCTCCACTGTGTAGTCTGTTTCAGCCTTGAGCCTTCCTACGAAACGTTCCGCGCGCTCATAAAGGTCGGTGGACTTCTCCCCCTGGCCTGAGATGATCAGCGGCGTTCGGGCTTCGTCTATCAGGATGGAGTCAACCTCGTCCACAATCGCGTAGCTGTGCCCGCGCTGCACTCTCTCCGTGCCGTAGATCACCATGTTGTCGCGCAAATAGTCAAAGCCCATCTCGTTGTTGGTGCCATAGGTTATGTCACAGGCGTAGGCGGCACGGCGTTGCTCGCCCGTCAGGTCGTGCACAATTATCCCTACCGACATCCCCAGGAAGCGGAAGAGCTTGCCCATGTCCTCCCCCTGGAACTTGGCAAGGTAGTCATTGACGGTCACGATATGCACCCCTTTTCCCGCCAGGGCATTTAGGTAGGCGGGCAGGCATGCGGTCAGGGTCTTCCCCTCACCGGTTTTCATCTCGGCGATGCGCCCCTGATGGAGCACAATGCCACCAATGAGCTGCACCCTGAAGGGCCTAAGGCCAAGGGTGCGCTTGGAGGCCTCCCGCACCACTGCGAAAGCCTCATTGAGCAGGTCATCCAGGCTTTCGCCTTTCTCCACGCGTTCCCTGAAGAGCGCAGTCTTCCCACTCAGCTGCGCATCGCTCATCTTTTCGTATTCCGGCTCCAGCGCCTCAATGGCGTCAGCCTTTTGGCGCAGGGGCTTCAACTGCGCCTCAGTCCCCATCCCCAGGGCTTCCTTTAGTTTGTTAAACATTCAGGTCTCCTTTGGCAGTTGCCTTGTGGATTATACCATGCGCATATCAGGCGGGCAAGAAAGCGGCCATCTGCGAACTGTGGTCCAACAATCTAAGGCGCATCAAAAGGAAGGGGATCTTTCTTACAGCATACATCGGGATAATGGTTTTTGGCGGCCATGTTTGTCTTGTCCCGTTCTTTATCCTCAGGTGTTCACAAATCCTTAACCTGACATTCATATCATGTGCAAAATCCAAAGGGTATATTATAGGTGCAGCGAAATCTGCGAACAACTTGCCTGATGGCAGAAAGGTATTGAGATATGTTAAAAAACAAACGTGTGCTACCCTTTGTCGCACTGGCCCTTGTGGTAACGCTGGCTTTGGGCGCAGGCTTATCAGCAGCGGCTGCCAACGCCATTAGCCAGGATGAAATTGCCGGAATAATTGAAACCACGACAGACAAGAGCCTGATTGAAAGTCCGCTTCTCAATGTGGCCAACGCAGCCAAGGAGAGTGTAGTCGGTGTGAACAACTACCAGATCCGCGGCAGCATCTCTTCCTTTGATTTCGGATATGGATTCCGCTACCGCCAACCCATGGATGAAGCGCCCCGGCTGCGGGGCACGGGTTCCGGTGTGGTGGTGACGTCTTACGGCCATGTGCTGACCAACCAGCATGTGGTGGACGGCGCAGAAAAAATCACCGTAACCTTTGGGGAAACGGAGCTTGACGCCACGCTGATTTCCAGCGATGAGAATCTGGATCTGGCTGTGCTTCTGGTTCCCGGCATTCAGTTGCCCGCAGCCCCATTGGGCGACAGCGATGCCCTCCAGATCGGGGAATACGCCATTGTCATCGGAAACCCCCTGGGAAGCCAGTTTGAACGCAGCGTAACGCTGGGCGTGGTATCCTCTGTTTCACGCACCATGCTCTCTTCCAACCGTGACCGGTTCGGCCTGCGCGTCAATAATGAAAATCAGATGATTCAGGTGGATGCAGCCATCTCCTCCGGCAACTCCGGCGGTGGCATGTTCAACACCCTGGGACAGCTTCAAGGTGTACCCACACTGAAGTTCGACTCCAACTTTTTCTCCCAAACCAGCGTCGACAATATCGGTATGTGCATTCCCATCAACGCGGCCAAGCCCATGATCAAGGCTGCACTTGAGCAGTATGACGCCGAGGAAGCCCAACAGCAGGCCGCAGCCCAGCCCACGCAGGAAAGCGCTGAAGCCGGCATCCCCGCTGGCCAGAACACTCCACGAATTGGTGTTCAGATCTTTTCCCTTCCTTCCAACTACCTCCCCGTGGCTCAGGGTATCCTGCCACAAGGAGCTTATGTGGCAGAAGTAGAGCCTGACTCACCCGCTTCCGCTGCCGGACTTGAAGTTGGTGACATCGTAGTGGAAGCCGCAGGCCAGGTCATCCGGGACGCGGATGGGCTGGTGAACATCATCCGTCAGCAGCAGGCTGGCGCGTCGCTGAGCATCAAGATCTACAGGGTCCCCGGACTGGATGCTGTCCTGGAGGACGCCGAGGGAATCAACAGGTTGGAGAAAGGGACATACCTTGATCTCACTGTAACCCCACAGATCATAAGAGACGCGGCGGGTCTTTAGTCTCAAAAAATCCCATAATTTTCAGGGGCCGCTTTGTGCGGCCCCTCGCTTGCGTATTTGACACCGGCAAAGACGCTTGTATACTGTCGGTATGGGAAAAGGAGGTGAACGCCCGTGAAAACCATAGAAACTGCTGGCCGCCGCATGTTGTTCTGGGGCGCGCTGATGATGATAGGCTGGGCGATGTATGAGTTGTCCATCCGTTTTGACGAGATGGTCATCTGGCTTTCGCCTGTGTTTGCGCTGGTACGGGATGGGCAATTAACCCTTTGGGACTATTTCAGCCGGGTGAACTGGGCCAGGCTCACCACTCACCTTTTCCTGGTCCTCTGTGTTTTGCTTGGCGTATACGCGCTTTTGGCGCGCAAGCGTCCCATTCTTGTTCTGCTCTCGGTTCCGTCGGCGATTCTTCTTGGCGTCTTTTTTATGGGCAGTACCGATGTCATGTCAGCCAGCCAATGGCTGAAGCTGAAGCTTATTCCGCTTGCGCTCATCGCAGTGGGCGGCCTTTTATGTTTTATCAGCGCCTCCAAAATCTTCGGCTCTCACAGCGGGAAAAGAGGCCCCAGGACGCCGCCCTCACCCCGGATGTATGATCCTTTCCGCATGAAGGGTCCACCCGAATAATATCGCCTGTCGTATTTTAAATGTTCATGTTGCCTCGCCTTCTTGACATGTGCGGGGAGCGTGTTATTCTTATTCCAACTTCATATTCCGACATCGGATAGAGGTGTGGCACGCATCAGTACCGGGGGGGAGCCGCTGACAGGCAATGATCCGCCGGGGAAGGGCAGGCCACCGAAACAGGCAGGCGGTCAGCGTCTGTATGTTGGGAGCCGGGAGAATATTTCGGCTACTGCCGCGGGACGGCCGCGGAGCGCTATCAAAGTCATTGCTTCCTTCAATGGGCGGCGGGGCTGAAGCGCTTCGCCGCCCAAAACAATTTAGGAGGAATGACCCATGAAAAAACTGATGACCTGCCTTTTGGCCATCCTGATGCTGTTTGCCCTGACTGCCCAAGCTGAAACTTTCAAAGTGGGAATGGAGTGCAACTACGCGCCATTCAACTGGACCCAGGCTAAGGCCAGTGACTTCACCGTGCCCCTGGCGGCAGGCGGTTATGCGGACGGCTATGATGTGCAGGTAGCGCTTTTCATTGCAGCGGAACTTGGATTGGAACTGGAAATTGTCAAAACTGAGTGGGACGGTCTGCCCTTGGCCCTCACTTCCGGCAAAATTGACGCCATTATAGCGGGTATGAGCCCCACAGCCCAACGCAAAGCGACACTGGACTTCAGCGACCCTTACTATGAAAGCGACTTGGTCATTGTGGTCAATAAGGGTAGCCAATTCGCGTCCGCCGAAAGCCTGTCGGATTTTGCCGGCGCAAAAATAACGGGTCAACTGAACACTTTCCATTACTCCGTCATCGAGCAGATCCCCGGTGTCCAGAAACAAACGGCGCTTGACACCTTTCCGGCCATGATCGTGGCCCTTACCAGCGGCCGCATTGACGGCTATGTGTCTGAGCGGCCTGGCGCCCTCTCCGCCGTGGCCAGCAATCCGGATTTCGCCTTCGTCTCATTTGAGGAGGGCTTGGGCTTTGAAGCCTCTGAGGAAGACACCGCTGTTGCCGTTGGCCTTCGCAAGGAAAGCCCGCTGATGGGCAGCATCAACACAGCTCTGGCAAAACTGGACAAGGAAACCCGAATCCGGCTGATGGATGAGGCCATGGCACGCCAGCCGCTTAGCGAGTAACCTCAGGCATGCCCAACACATTTTTTGGCTGGATCCATCTGCTTATCGACGAGTACGGCTCCCTGTTTCTGCAGGGAGCCGGGGTTACTATGCTCATCGCGGTGGTGGGCACCGTAGCAGGTTTCGTCATTGGATTGTTGGTTGCCATTCTGCGTACGATTCCCATTAAGCCTTCTGCGCCCGCCTGGCAGAGGATCCTTTTGCGCGGCTTTAAAACCGTGCTGACTGTCTATATCGAGGTGTTCCGGGGCACCCCCATGATTGTGCAGGCCATGGTGGTGTACTATGGCGCCCTTCAGTACCTGCAGCTGGATATGTCTGCCCTCCTGGCCGCATTCCTGGTGGTATCAGTGAACACCGGCGCCTACATGGCCGAAATTGTGCGTGGCGGCATTCTCAGCGTCGACAAAGGGCAGAAAGAGGCGGCAACCGCGGTCGGTCTGACCCATTGGCAAAGCATGACAAACGTCATCCTCCCCCAGGCTATCCGGAGTATCCTGCCGGCTGTTGGCAATGAATTTGTGGTAAACATCAAGGACTCAAGCGTCTTAAATGTCATCTCGGTTACCGAGGTCTACTTCATGTCAAAGTCCGCCGCCGGCACCTATCTCAAGTATTTTGAGGTCTTCTTCATCACCGCTGTCATCTACTTTGTCCTGACCTTTACAACCACCCGTATTCTGCGTCTGGTGGAAAAAAAGCTGTCGGGCAAGGATTCCTACACCGTATATGGCTCCCAGTCGGACTCGAATGCCCCCATCAGGTATTCCCCGGAGGATCGTTAATGGACAGCAGCAATTCCCCAATCATTGAAATATTGGGTCTGGATAAAAAATTTGGGCGGAACACGGTCCTTAGCGGCATCGATTTACATGTGCCCAAGGGACAGGTGGTCTGCCTCATTGGGCCTTCCGGCTCAGGAAAGAGCACACTGCTGCGTTGTATCAATCTGCTGGAGACGCCTGACGCCGGTATTATCCGTTTCCACGGCCAGGATACCACCCAGATGCCCAAAGGTCTGTTGCACGCCAAAATCGGCATGGTGTTCCAGCAATTCAACCTCTTTGGAAACCTTGATGCGCTTGAAAACTGTGTCTTGGGACAGATGAAGGTTCTAAGGCGCAGCCGTATCCAGAGTGTGGGGATTGCCGGAAAATACCTGGAACGGGTCGGGATGCTCCCTTACCGGGACGCCCGGCCGGATCAACTTTCCGGGGGACAGAAGCAGCGGGTCGCCATCGCCCGCGCTTTGGCGATGGACCCGGAGGTCCTGCTTTTTGACGAGCCCACCAGCGCTTTGGACCCGGAGATGGTGGACGAGGTGCTCAGTGTTATCCGAACGCTTAAGGACGGCGGGCTGACCATGATCATCGTCACGCATGAAATGGCCTTTGCCCGGGATGCCGCTGACCGGGTGGTGTTCATGGACGCAGGCCAACTGGTGGAGGAAGGAAAGCCCGAAGCGCTTTTCACCAACCCCAAAAACGATCGTACCCGGGCGTTCTTGTCCCGAAGCCTGCGCGGGCATGGCACGGGGTTGGCATAAAGGCAAGCAGCGCTATAATCTTTGGCAATTTCCCTTTTCAAACGCTTTTCCTGTGTTAATATGGTAATTGCATGCCGGTTGGCAGGGCCAATAAACACACGGGGTATATCATGACGCAACAGGCCGAAGCGCTCAGGGGGCTAACCAGCGGGCAGGCGGAGCAGCTGCACAGGGATGGTAAAGGCAATCTGCCGCCAAAAAACGCCGGTCGCACTGTCGGGCAGATTTTATTTAAGAACATCTTCACCTGGTTCAATATCCTGAACTTGATACTGGCCCTGGCGTTGCTTTGGGTGAAATCATACCGCAACATGCTGTTTATGGGAGTGGTTGTGCTCAACACGCTAATCAGCACGGTGCAGGAGGTTCGCGCCAAAAAAACCGTGGACAAACTCACCCTGTTGGTGGCGGCTCCCGTGCCGGTCATGCGGGATGGGAAGTGGACCAAACTGGCCTCAGAGGAACTGGTGGAGGGCGACCTGGTGCGCTTTTCCGCAGGCGATCAGGTGTGCGCTGACGCCCAAGTGCTTTCCGGCCAGGGATCCGCTGATGAGGCACTGTTAACCGGTGAGAGCGACGCTGTGCCAAAGGCCCCGGAGGATCTCCTGTATTCGGGCAGTGTTATCACGGAAGGAAAGCTATACGCCCGCCTCATCCGTGTCGGCAATGACTGTTACGCCGGTCAGCTGGTACAGAGTGTCCGCAAGGAGAAAGCGGTTAAAAGCCAGTTGATGGAGGATCTGAAAAAGCTGATCCGCTTTATCAGTTTCTTCCTGCTGCCCATCGGCCTGGCTCTGTTTTATAAACAGTCCTTACATCTGGGAGATCCGCTTGAGGCAGCTATTCCCGCCACGGTGGCCGCCATCCTGGGCATGATACCCGAGGGCTTGTTGCTATTGACCAGCATGGCGCTGGCCGTGGGTGTCATCCGACTGGGCAGGAAGGATACCCTTGTGCAGGAGCTCTACGGCATTGAAAACCTGGCCCGGGTGGATGTCCTTTGTGTGGATAAAACCGGTACCATCACCCAGGGCTGCCTGCATGTTCAGGAAGTCATTCCGCTCGAAAGCAATGGGATGGAAAGCATCGATGCATCCATGCGGCGCATGCTTCAGGCTTCTGAAGACGACAA
>JAAYJP010000149.1 GCA_012522875.1 Clostridiales bacterium
GAGGATGATCTGCTCATTATCACGGCTGACCATGGCTGCGATCCAACCTTCAAGGGCACCGATCACACCAGGGAGCATGCGCCGTTATTGGCGTGGCGGCCTGGGCTGTCCGGCCACACCCACCTTGGGGACCTGGATACCTTTGCAGATATCGCCGCCACCATCAGTGATTTT
Organism: Clostridiales bacterium; assembly: GCA_012522875.1. Classification (GTDB taxonomy): domain Bacteria; phylum Bacillota; class Clostridia; order Christensenellales; family Aristaeellaceae; genus UBA6115. The sequence goes on from JAAYJP010000149.1 coordinate 175, forward strand.
TTTGGCCTGAAAGAGCGCTTTGGTGCCCATTCATTTTTGAGGGAGTTGGAGGAATTGGCATGATTGACTACAAGGACATCAAGCGTGCGGCAAATCTGGTGACGCACAGCATCGGCCCGGCTGATATCGCAGTGATTCTGGGCAGCGGCCTGGGAGGCTATGAGGAACAGCTGATTGACCCGGCGGAAATAGATTATGACGAGATTCCAGGTTTTCCTGCCTCCACAGTGCCGGGACATGCGGGCAAATTCATCGCAGGGACACTTCATGACAAGCGTGTCCTGGTCATGTCCGGCCGTGTCCACAGCTACGAGGGCTATGGCATGGACAAGGTCACGCTGCCCATCAGGGTGATGCGGCTGATAGGGGTTAAGACCCTCATCGTCACCAACGCCGCAGGTGCAGTCAACGTTGAATTCAAGCCAGGCGATTTGATGCTTATTGATGACTTTATCAATCTGTCCGGCCGCAACCCTTTAAGGGGTAAAAATCTGGATCGCTTTGGCCCCCGGTTTCCCGACATGACCTATGCTTACGACCGGGAGCTGCGCCAGATCGCTTTTCAGGAAGCGGGCAAGCTGGGGGTAAACCTAAAACGCGGGGTTTACTGCTGGATGAACGGGCCCACCTTTGAAACCCCGGCAGAAATCCGCATGGTGCGCAACCTGGGGGCGGATGCTGTGGGCATGTCCACGGTCCCCGAAACCATCGTAGCCCGCCACAGTGGCATGCGGGTACTTGGCATCTCCACCATCACAAACATGGCGGCGGGTGTGCTGGATCAGCCTATCAACCATGAGGAAGTGCTGGCAGCCGGTGAGTTGGTGAAAGAGCCGTTCCGCCGGTTGGTCAATGCCATCATCGACCGGTTGCCGGAAGAGGAGATTACAGAGATGTAAGAAATCGGGGCCGGCGTTTCCTTGCGCCAGCCCTGTGCGTCAGTTCCGGACTTCCCCGCCCAGTTTCTTGATTTTTTTGATGATGCTGTTCATCTTTTCATCGATTTGCTCAGCCGTCATGGTGCCCGTGTCAGAACCAAAGCGCACACGGAACATGACGGATTTTTTGCCCTCCGGGATTTGCTTCCCCCGGTATTCCTCAATGAAGTCAATGCTTCTGACGCTTCCTTCAAGAGCGTCAGCAACAGCCTGCCAAGGCGTTTTCTCGTCCAGCAGCACGGAGAAGTCTTGCTCTACCAAGGGGAAAAGCGGCAGGCGATGGTAAATATTGCTTCGGGAAGGAAGAGGGAGGAGCCCTTCCACATTCAGTTCCATTGCCGCAACGCTGGCCCGCTTGATGCCACTCAGTCGGGCGGCTTTCAGTGAGATAACGCCAAAGGAGCCAATTACCTCACTGCCGCAAAGGATGTTTAGCCAGGCCTTGGGGTCTGCCCAGGCAGGCTTATCTTTTTGTTCAAATATGAGGGGCTCTGACATGACGGCCCGGGGCAGCGCTTGGAGCACGCCTTTTAATTGGCGGAAAAGAAGGGCCGGGTCATGGCCCGCGAAAGCTGCTGCCAGGAAGCGTTTTTGCAGGGGCAGTGTCTCCGCTTCCTCGCTGGGGCGGGCAGCACCCGGGGTGAATACCTGGGCACACTCGAAGATCCGGAAATCCTCAAAATACCGCAGGTTAAGCACCGTTGATTCCAGCATTGCCGGGATCAGGGAGGGGCGCAGCCATGCGGTGTCCGGGGAGGGAGGCGTGGCCAGGGCCAGGCAGTTGGCAGGAGAAAGGCCAGCGGCTTCAAGAAAGCGCCTGTTCACCCAGGGATATGTGTATACCTCCTGAAGCCCGGTTTCAAGCGCCAGGTACTCCCTCAAACGGCGGGCCAGACGCACATCCGGCTGGCGCACAGCGCCTGTCAAAAGCACCTTGGGCGGTATGAAGGAGAAGTGGTTATAGCCAACCATCCGGGCAATTTCTTCCAGCACATCATCCGGAAGGTCAATATCGCCGGTAGCGCGCCAGGAGGGCACGGACACCTGAAGGGCATCGTTCCCATGTGTGACGGCAAAGCCCAGCGGCCTGAGAATATCAGCAGCCTCCTCTGCCGACAGGCTCCTGCCCAACCGGGTCACCAGCCAGTCCAGTTTCACCTGAATTATCGGGCACTGGGTTTTTTGGGGGTAATTGTCGTTGAAGGCTGTGAGCCGGGCCTGGGGGAATAGCTCCTTGATCAAGGCGTTCGCCACTGCGATGGCCTGATCCACCCGCTGGGTGTCCAGCCCTTTTTCGTTGCGGATGGCCGATTCTGTGCGTATCTGGAAGCGGCTGGCGCTGCGTCTTATGCCGATGGGCTCGAAATTGGCGATTTCCAGGATCATTGTGGTGGTATCCGCCAGGATGGAATCCTTTGCTCCCCCCATGACACCGGCCAGGGCGATGGGTTCTGTGGCGTCACAGATCATCAGGTCTTCCGGTGCCAATATAAGGGGCTGGCCGTCAAGAAGCGTAAGTGTTTCACCGGGCCTGGCATTTCTGACAATGACTTTCTCCTGGACATGATCTTTGTCAAACCCGTGGGTGGGCTGGCCTACATCCAGCATCACGAAATTGGTCAAGTCCACCAGGGCGTTGATGGGGCGGATGCCCGCCTTCCAAAGCGCCAGCTTCAGCCACCAGGGGGAGGGAGCGCTGTTCACCCCTTCATACACCAGTCCCGCGTAGCGGGGGCAACGCTGGGGGTTTTCGATCTCAACAGGGTATCGGGGCAGAGCGTCCGGTTTCCTGAAATCCGGCAGATGTTTAAGGGGGCGGTGATAGATGGCGGACAGCTCCCGGGCGATACCATAGTGCCCCCAAAGGTCAGGCCGGTTGGTGAGGGATTTATTGTCAATTTCAAGGATGATGTCATCAAAGCCCAGCAGTGGGCCGATGGCATCCCCCGGACGGCCCTCAAAAACCTCAAGGTCCATTACCTCATGGTCATCCTCCGCCGGGAACAGATCCTGAAGGTCCAGTTCACCGGCAGCGCAGATCATGCCCTCGCTTTTAACACCTCTGAGTTTGGTTGCCTTGATGGTGACGGGCTCGCCCTCCCCATGCCAACGCACCTGCGCGCCGGGAATTGCCACTGCCGCCTTCATCCCCACATGGATGTTCGATCCGCCGCATACGATGGTGGCCGGGTTGCCCTGCCCGATGTCAACCAGGCACACCCGAAGCATATCCGCCTGCGGATGGGGGGTAATATCGTTGATAATGCCCAGCACCACGCCCGAAAGGCCGTCTGCCGGGTTTACAGCGCCCTCCACCTCCACTGTGCGCATGGTCAGGTCATGGGAAAGCTGATCTGTGCTCAGGCCATCCGGCAGGTCAACATAGCGGCGGATCCAGTTAAGTGATACTTTCATACTCCTGCCCCCTTACCTGAACTGCCCCAGGAACCTGAGGTCAGCGCCCCGGAAAAGGCGCACATCATCCACGCCATAGCGCATCATCACCAGGCGATCGAGGCCGACATTGATGTAAAAACCTGACCAGATCTCCGGATCCAGCCCTGCAGCCCTTAAAACATTGGGGTGTGGTGTGCCGCCCGGCATCACCTCTATCCATCCCACATGCTTGCACACCTTGCAGCCCTCGCCACCGCAGACCAGGCACTTCATATCAATCTCAAACCCTGGCTCCACAAAGGGGAAGAACCCCGCACGCATGCGGGTGTCCACCTTCCGGCCAAAAACTTTTTCCAGGATGGTCCGAATCATGAGCTGGCCTGAGGCGAAGGGAAAGCCTTTTTCCACAATCAACGCCTCGTACTGGAAGAAGGCGCGCTCATGCCGGGCGTCTGTGTTCTCATTGCGGTAACAGGGGCCGGGGTAGACGAAGCGGGCAGGCGCGCCGTGCTTCTTGAGGTAGCGGACGCTTCCGCCGGTCAGGTGCGGCCTTAAGCATAGGCGCCGGGCTCCCTTATCTTCCTCAAAGCCCTTGAGCCAATAGGTATCCATGGTGTCGCGGGCCGGATGATCGGGGGGGAAATTCAGGTTGTCAAAGGCATAAAGCTCACTGGTGATTTCGTCTTCCTGATAAACCTCAAAACCCAGGGAAAGGAAAGCGTCATTCAGGTCATAGCACATCTGAGTGATGGGGTGCAAGGCGCCTGAGGCGGGCGGGATACCCGGCAGCGTCAGGTCAATCTCTCCGTGGATAGAGGATCCTTCGTCAACCAGCGCTTCTTCGCGATGGGTGAGGGCCAGGCTGATGGCGTCTTTCACCTCGTTTGCCAGCATGCCTGTCTGGCGCCGTTCCTCAGGATCAAGCCTTCCCAATTCCTTCAGTACCAGCGTAATGGCGCCTTTCTTACCCAAGTATTGGTGGCGGATATCCAGCAGTTCTTCCGCCGTTCCAGCAGCCCCCGCCCTTAAGACGGCTTCGCGTTTCAAACTCTCCAGGCGTTCCCGCATTGCATACCTCCGCTTATCATATGGAACAACACCAAAGAATGCTAACACCCCCGATTCCTTTCGTCAATTGCTTTTCGGGTCTGGCAAGCTATAATGCCACCATCACCCTTACAAGGAGTTTGCCATGCCAATTTCACATCCGTTCCCGCTTTTTATCCGGCCTGACAGCCGGATTTTGGTGCTGGGCTCATTTCCCTCAGTGCGTTCCCGGGAAGAAGGGTTTTACTATGGGCACCCGCAGAACCGGTTCTGGCAGGTGCTGGCCGTACTTTTTTGTGAAGATATTCCGCTTGACACAGTGGCCAGGGTGGGTTTGCTGGAAAGGCACCGGATCGCACTCTGGGATGTGGTTTCCAGCTGTGAGATCAATGGTTCCAGCGACCAGTCCATTAAGATGGCACAAGTCAACCCCATCGCGGAAGCAATAGCGGGGCATGATATCCGGGCAATCCTGCTAAACGGCGGGAC
>JAAYJP010000150.1 GCA_012522875.1 Clostridiales bacterium
TGGCTAAAATTTAAGCAAATTCAATGGGGCATATGATTGATTGAGAAAGGAATCGGGTATATCATTATCAGTAGCGAAAAGAGAAAGTTTTCTCGGGTCCGGCATGAAAATGATGTGCTACAAGCTCAGGGAGTTCAGGCGACGATTCGCCCGAAAATACCAAATATCTTTAAGGAGGAATCCCCATGCGTAAAATCTTGTCCCTTGCCTTGGCAACCCTGTTTGTTCTGGGGTTGGCTGTCGTACCTGCGTCTGCGGAAATCGAACTGACGCTCTATAACAACAAGGTTGAAATCAGTGAAGCGCTGCAGAACATTGCCAAAGTGTTCAGCGATCAGACCGAAGGCGTCACCGTGAAGGTGGAGTCTGTGGGCGGCGGCGCTGACTATTCAGGCAACCTGACAGCCAAACACACTGCCGATCAGTTGCCTGACATCTTTGTTATTGAAGGTGATGGTGACTATGGCCTGTGGAAAGACTTTGTTACAGATTTGTCCGAGGAAAAATGGAACGCCGACACCACACTGGCTTATTTGGATCCCGAAGGAAAAGTTGTGGGCTTCCCCGTGGCCATCGAAGGTTTTGGCCTGGGCTACAATGTAGAATTGCTCCAGAAGGCGGATATCGATCCTGCCTCCCTTACTTCCTATTCGGCCCTGAAAGCTGCCTTTGAAAAGCTGGACGGCATGAAAACTGAACTGGGCATCGACAGCGTCGTATCCATGGCCGCCAGCGTGTCCGGCGGCACCTGGTGGGTCGCCGGCCATCATAACTTCTCCATTTACCTGGGCGGTGGCCTGGAGTTTACCGATACCAGCATTGTTGACAAGTACAATGCTGGCGAAGTGGACGAAGCCCGCCTCACCGAATATGCCAATTATGTGAAGCTGCTGTTTGATTTCAGTGATCAGACCGTGCTGACCACCGGCACCTATGACAACCAGCTGGCTCCCTTTGCCAACCAGAAGGCCGTGTTCATCCACCAGGGCAACTGGATCGATCCCAGCCTGAAGGCCATGAATGTCACCTTTGAGTATGACTACATCAGCCATCCTTTCAATGATACACAGGAGCACAAGGGCCTGTACCTGTTTGCCCCCAGCTTCTATGTCATCAATAACAAGGCAGGGGATGAGAAGATCCAGGCTGCCAAGGACTTCCTTAACTTCCTGGTCTACTCTGAAGAAGGCGCCAACTACATGGTGAACGAAGCCGGCATGGTGCCTGCTTTCGCCAATATCACCCTGCAGCCCTCCGGCGGGTTCTCCAAGGCTCTGGTCCGCGCCAATGCTGAAGGCGGCAACCACGGCGTGTACTTTGGCAAGCTGCCCGCGGGCACCGGCCAAAGCAAACTGGCTCCCATCTTTGACGTGTTCGCCCAGGATCACAGCGACGAGGGCGTCAGCTTCCTGGTAGCCGACCTCACCAAACTGGCAACCGATCTGGCCGCAGGCCAATAAAACGAACCCCTGGGCGCCAATCTATCTGATTGGCGCCCTCTTTTTCCATCATGAAAGGGTGAACTGAATGAAGAGAAGTAAAATGTGGGATGCCGTTTTTCTGGCACCCAGCCTGATCGCTTTGGTGATGGTAGTTATCCTGCCGTTTTTTCTGGGGATTTTTTATTCCCTGACTGACTGGAATGGAGTACGGCCTGTCATTACCTATTTGGGCTTTGAAAACTACAAGGAGATGTTCAGCTCCGTAGATTTTCTATACTCCTTCATGATCACCCTCCTGTATACTGTGATCAATGTCGTTCTGGTCAATGTGGTGGCCTTCCTGCTGGCGCTGCTGGTTACCAGCCGGGTTCGCGGGCGGAACCTCTACCGCGCAGCGTTTTTTGTTCCCAACCTCATTGGCGGTATCATCCTTGGCTATACCTGGCAGTTCATGTTCAATGTCTTCATCACAAACCTTACCGCGGCCGGTTCCCTGATTGCCAGCAAGGACACCGTCATTCTGGGCATGTCCATTGTCAACACCTGGCAGTATGCCGGATATATCATGTTGATTTTTGTGGCGGGCATCCAGTCCACGCCCCTTGAAGTGATGGAGGCGGCCACAGTGGACGGTGCCAGCTATTTCAAGCGAGTCACCCGTATCCTGATGCCCATGATTGCCAACGCGTTTACTGTGTCGCTGTTCCTGACCATCGTAAACTCGTTTAAGATGTTTGATTTGAATGTTGCCCTCACAAACGGCGGGCCTTCAGCGCGCTTCATGGGGCAGGTGGTCAATTCCAGCCAGCTGCTCACGCTGACCATCTACAACAAATCCATCACCACCAAGGAGTTGGCGAAAGGCCAGGCAATGAGCGTCGTGCTGTTTGTTGTGCTGGTAGTCTTCTCTCTCATCCAGGTTAGCCTGGGCAAGCGCAGGGAGGTGGAGGCATAATGGCAGACCCAATGAACCTGGATGCTGTAAACGTCAACCATTCACACCGCTTTCGTAAAGTTCTGTTGGAAGCGCTGGCCATCCTGATGATGCTGCTGGTCCTGTCACCCTTTGTTGTGGTGTTATTCAATGCCGGCAAAACCTACGACCAGATTACCCGGAATCCAGCCGCGCCGCCGACTGATATCACCAACCTGTTTGACAATGTGCGCCAGGTGTTTGGCGACCCCACCACAGACCTGCTGGGTGCGTTCGCGGACAGCCTGATCATTACAGCCGTGGCGTTGGTGGTCATCATCTTCTTTTCTTCCATGGCGGCCTGGGTGCTGGTGCGCAACCGAAGCAAGTTCTCCAAGGTGTCTTTCATGCTCTTTGTGGCGGCCATGGTCATCCCATTTCAGGTGGTCATGTATCCCTTGGTTTACTTTCTCAAGGGCATTGGTGACACCTTGGGCATCAGGATGCTGGGAACCATCCACGGCATTACTTTTGCCTATCTGGGGTTTGGCAGTTCGCTTTCCATCTTTGTGTTCCATGGCTTCATCAA
>JAAYJP010000151.1 GCA_012522875.1 Clostridiales bacterium
CCGTTCATGGCGATAAGCTCAGAGGGCTTGCTCACGACCGGGGAGCCGATAGGCTCATCTGAAATGACCACAGCGCAGTTGGCCGTTCCTCCTCGCATTTCCGGCCCGTAGGAGGGTACCCAGGAGACCTCATGCCCTTCCTTGAGGCCTGCTTCGGTGAGCGTTTTCCCCATGGACATGACGCCCTGCCCGCCAAAGCCAGCGATGATGATTTCCCTCGTCATGCCGTTACCTCCGTGTCCTTCACTATTCCCAGTGGATAGTACTGGCTCATGGTTGATTTCACCCATTTGCCCGCTTCCACCGGGCTCATCCCCCAGTTGGTGGGACAGGTGGACAGCACCTCAATAAAGGTGAAACCAATGCCTTTCATCTGAAGCGTGAAGGCCTTCTTGATGGCTCTCTTGGCCTTGTTGAGGCTTGGAATGTCAGCCACACATACCCGTTCGGCATAGGCCATGCCATCCAAGGTGGAGAGCATCTCGGCCATGCGTACTGGCAGACCGTGGACATTCCTGTCCCGGCCGCTTTGTGAGGTGGTTGACTTCTGGCCCTCCAGGGTGGTGGGGGCCATCTGGCCTCCTGTCATGCCGTAAATGGCATTGTTGATAAAAATTGTGGTGAACCTCTCGCCCCGCATGGCAGCATGCACAATTTCTGCTGCACCGATGGAGGCCAGGTCGCCATCCCCCTGGTAGGTAAATACCGGAAGTTCCGGATGCGTTCGTTTAACACCTGTGGCGACCGCTGGCGCACGTCCGTGGGCAGCCTCGATAAAATCGCAGTTGATATAGTTTCCCGCCAGGACAGAACAGCCAACGGGACAAACGCCCACGGTGGTATCCAGCAGATCCAGTTCAGTGAGTACTTCAGCAATCAGTTTATGTACGATGCCATGATGGCAGCCCGGGCAGTAGTGGGTTTCCACATCCTGAAGGCCTGGGCTGCGCTTGTATACGATCTGACTCATGATTTCACCTCCTGCAGGAGTTGGCGTACCTTTTCGGATACCTGCTCGGTTTCTGGGATCATGCCGCCGGTGCGGCCATAAAAGGGTGTGGGCTTCAAACCGCAAACGGCCAGGCGTACATCCTCTATCATCTGTCCCAGAGACATCTCAACGGTGAGTACGCTTTTAACGGATGCCTGTTTAGCCAGTTCCCGTAATGCCTCATAGGGATAGGGCCACAGGCTGATGGGACGGAAGATGCCAACCTTGATGCCCTCCTGCTTCAGTTTCCTTGCCGCTGACTGGCAGATGCGGGCGGTGGTCCCGTAGGCCACGATGATAACTTCCGCATCATCGCATTCATGGGTTTCCCAGCGGACTTCTTCCGCGGTGATTAGTTGGTATTTGCCCATCAGCTGCTGATTGAATACCTCGTTTGCTGAGGACTGGAGGCGGAGGGAGGTGACAAAATGGGTATTTCCAGCCCCTTCGCGACCAAGGGCGGCCCAGTCCTTGGGTGGCAGCGCCTTTGGGGCGCGTTTATGCCAAACAATGGGTTCCATCATCTGCCCAATCATGCCGTCTGCCAGAATCATCACCGGGTTTCTGTAGGTATCCGCCAGGTCGAAGGCTTCAGCCACGAGGTCTGCCGCCTCCTGGATACCGGAGGGAGCCAGAACGATCATGCGGCCATCTCCATGGCCCGGTGACCGTGTGGCCTGGAAATAGTCAGCCTGGCCGGCCTGGATGGTGCCAAGACCCGGTCCGCCTCGCATCATGTTAACGATGACAGCGGGGAGTTCGGCGCCAATGAGGTAGCTGATACCCTCTTGTTTGAGGCTGATGCCTGGGGAAGAGGAAGAGGTCATGGCGCGCACACCGGCGGCAGCGGCACCATAGACCATGTTGATGGCGGCAATCTCGCTTTCTGCCTGGACAAATACGCCACCGGCTTCAGGCATCCGGACGCTCATGTATTCGGGAATCTCGTTTTGGGGCGTGATGGGGTATCCGAAATAAGCCCTGCAGCCCGCGCGTACAGCCGCCTCAGCAATCGCCTCGTTTCCTTTCCAGAGTTCTTTTTGCATATTATTTCTCCTCGTCCAGCCGTTCCACCGTGATTACGGAATCAGGGCAGATTTTGGCACAGTTGCCACAAGCGATACACTTTGACTGGTCCAAGATACCAGAAGGGTGGTAGCCCTTGATGTTCGTCACCTTTTCGTTCAGCCATAGAATTTCTTTTGGGCACACGCTTACGCACAGCCCACATCCCTTGCACCGGTCCAGGTTGAAAGTTACTTTTCCCCTCATGAATACCTCCTTGATGGATGCTTACTCCCAGGGACGCTTCATCAACAGCGTCAGCGGGAAGATCGGTTCCGGTAATTGGATGGCGGAAGCCAGGGATTCCTCAATGCCGTGAAATATCAGAGGCAGGCCGGACAGGCTGGATAGTTTTCTTGAATACTCTGCGCCCGCCATGATGATTCCGCTGGTAGTTTCCCCCAGCAGATGGGTATTGTTGATCAAAGCGGTCACAGGAAGCCTTGCCCGGGTTTCGGTCAGGCGCAGCTGCTCCAGAGCAGCCTGCGGGCTTTGTGCTCCCAGCCTGGTTTGATTGATGACATACCACACCGCTGGGCCAAGCCTCCGCAGTGCCTCAGAGAATGCGGCCAAAACAACCGATCCCTTATCTCCGCCAACATCCAGAACACCGGTTAAGGAATCGTCCTGAATCACTGAAAAAATTTCCGGCGAAACGGCTGGCAGGTCAGCGGCCCATGTGGCCCTGTCCGGTGCGATGAGCCTGATACCTGCCGCCTTAAAGATAACCTCTTTTTCCCGGGATCGGAAATAAGGGTTGACGATGTCCATGTCCGCAAGCGCGGTATGACGGCCAGTCCGCGCCAGCATCCCAGCCAGGTTCACCGCGACTTCTGTTTTTCCGCTGCCATAAGGCCCCAGAATGACGAAAACCCGTTGGGATGACATAAGATTGGCAAGGGTTTTACTCAATGGTATGTACTTCTTCCTGCCCGGTCATAAAGCGCCAGGCGCCTTCGGCCAGGGCAGCCAGTTCATCTTCCCCGGGATAGACGGCACAGCCGGCAATCCATGATACCTGCTCAGTAATGGGCGTTGTGATACGGGGATTGCAGGCCAGACCGCCCGTGAGAAGAATTTGCTCCACCTTTCCCATAAGAGGGATCGACAGAGCAGCGATCTGTTTGGCGATATTATAAACCATGGCGGCAAGTACCCGGGCAACCTCCGGCTCCGATTCCCCCCGATGGATCAGTGCAGGCACATCATTGGTCCCGAAATAGGACATGAGGCCGCCCCGGTAGTAAAGCGCTCTGTTCAGTGCCGCAGTGTCTCCACCGAATTCATTCAAAAGGCTGAAAATATTTTTGTGGGACAGGCTGCCCACGCGCTCGGGTGAAAACGGCCCTTCGCCGTCCACGCCGTTGCTGACATCAATGGCTTTTAAGCCCTGAACAGCACTTACGGAGATTCCACCCCCCATATGGGCCACAATGAATGAATGTCTGTATGGGTCAAGACCCTTGGAACGGCAGTAATGGCGAATCACGCGCTTGGCGTTAAGGGCGTGGAAGATGCTGGTACGTTCCACCCCTGCAAATCCGGAGATTCTTGCGGCATCGATCAACTCATCTGTGCAGGGTGCATCCACAAACACGGCGGGTATGCCGGAGGTTCGGCTCCAGGCGTAGCCTAACAACAGCCCGGCGTTACAGGCGTGCTCACCATATCGCCCGGACTCAGCGTCCTGTGCGACCTGAGCGTTAATTCGATAGATACCGCCTGGAATGGGGCGGATTAAACCGCCACGCAGTGCATAAACCATGAAATCATGAAGACCAAAACCTTGCTTCTCAAGCCAGTCCTCAATGACAGCCTTGCGGAAATCCCGCTGACCGAAAATACTATCAAAGCAAGCCAGGTCTTCCTTTTGATGCTGGAAGGTCTCAGTCGCCAGGGGAACCAAGTCTTCAAAAATTCCAGCTTTGGTTGAAGTGGAACCCAAGTTGACAACCAAAATTTTCATTATCGCCGCTCCGCGTGTTTACTCTGTCGGGTTTGCGCCCATAGCATACCGTGAGACGAAGCGGAATGCAAGGATATCCAATCCTGTATTTTTTTGCCCAACTGTATTGTAATGGTCTATAGACGGGAGTATAATCAACCAAATAACACAAACGGAGGAAAAACATGGGGCAATTCACGATTTTTGATTACATGCAGA